>CANQZN010000001.1 GCA_947628365.1 uncultured Bacilli bacterium
GATAATTATATATTACCCCCCCCGGTGTCAAGCTGTTATCAAAAAAATGTTGTTAACTCACAACATTAATTAATTTTATCCTAGCATATCCATTACCATTATTACCAACCATTTTATCCTTTCCATCATGAGTTGGCATTTCCGTGTTACCTGCAATCATTTCCATATCAATAAATACTTTACCACTATAATGATATGAACAAGTTATATTTGGAGATTCCTCTGTACATCCATCGTTAGTTATAATATTATCTGCAGCTGATTCTTTTTTTATTGCAATACATCCTTTATATCCTGAGATAAAGGATGAACCACCAGCACCGGAAACCCCAGTCATTCCTTCATCTACACCACCTCCGCCACCATAGTAGCCACTACCTCCTCCGGCTCTAGTGCGAGTATCATTCATAATATAATTTCCGCCAATGCCAAATTTCCCGAAAGATTCTTCTGTCTTGTTATCATTTGGTATACCACCTGATGTTTGAGTTCCACCAATTGGATTTGCTAAAACTCTATTATCTGATTCTTCTATTGGATCATACTTAATTTCTCCATTACCACCATTTAAGGCACCGCCAAATCCACCATTTATATTTCCTGAATTGTTCCACCAAAACGCTCCACCTCCACCAGCTGCAACCATTATTCTTGATTTTAATGAATTAAAATCATTCCAATTACCAGTATCAGAAATTTCTAATCTCACATCTGTAGCTCCACCTCCACTAGCGGCCGCTGTCCATGGATGCTGTTTTCCATTACCTCCACCATTAAATGTTTCAGATACGACATAATCAACTTGTGGAGTATAATGATGTCCTTCTTCACCAACAAAAATATATAATTTATCTTGTTTATTTAATGTAATCGTTCCTTTCGTATAAGCGCCTTTACCACCTTCAGCACCAGTTTCAGTTGATCCTCCACTTGCTCCCCACAATTCTATTTGATAATTGCCTGTCTTTGGAGCTATAAATACTTGATAGCTTCCGGTATAATCAAATTCTTTTTCTTCTAGTAAATCAAAATATAAATAACAATAAAATGATTTATTACTTTTTACTCCGACTTGATCATTCTTCGTATATAAGGCATTTTCTATTTCATTTCCCTTGTTATCCATACATTTACTTTTATTTAAATTTAATACGTAACCTTTGGGAAAACTATATCCTTCATATTTTTGATAACCATTCTCTATTTCAGTATACATAGCAAAGGCATTATTATTTACCTCTTGTTTTAGTATGACATCATCTAACTTTTCTTCTTTATTGGTTTTTGCTAATATGACACCAGTTAGTATTACTCCTACCAAAAGTATTATTACTAAATATTTCTTGTTAATTATTCTCATAAAATATCTTCTTTCTATTTTATAAGATAATTATATATTACCCCCCCCCCGGTGTCAAGCTGTTGTGAAAAAAATGTTGTTAACTACAACATTTTGGATGATATAAAAATATATCTATCATAATTATTATAATCTTTCTCAATTTTGATATAAGAATTAGGTAAATATTTTTTTGCTATTTTTTTTATTTCGCTACCTTGATTTGCCCCAATTTCAAAGGCTATTAAAAAATTTTCATTTAAATTATTAAACAGTTTTTCTAAAATAACTTTATAGAAATATAAACCATTATCACTTGCATAAATAGCATTTTGGGGTTCATATTTAATTTTTTCATCTACTTCACTATCATATGGAACATATGGAGGGTTACTAATTATAACGTCATATTTATTATTTGTACTAAATTCATTTATATCTTGAAGTTCAAAATCAATATTTACCTTATTTAATTTAGCGTTTTCTTTGGCTTTATCTAAAGCTTTTTTACTTATATCAATTGCGGTTATTTCACAATCTATGTTTTTTTTAAGAGCAATACTGATACAACCACTTCCAGTACCCACCTCTAAAATACTAGGATGATTTATATCTAGCTTTTGTATATATTTAATAGTTTTATCAACAAGATATTCTGTTTCAAATCTAGGTATTAAAACATTTTCATTAACATTAATAAGACAATCATAAAAATCAACATTACCTATAATATATTGAACTGGATATCCTTCTTTTAATTTTTCTTTCGCTTCTTTTTGTTTATCAGTGGGTACATATTTTTTGATTAACTCTAAATCAGTCATTTATTCAAATTTTTCTCCAGCTAATTTTAAACGCATATCTTCAGTTATTAAAGCTTCAATAATTGGCTCTAAATGACCATCCATAACACGATCTAATTCCATAATAGAAAAGTTTATTCGATGATCAGTTACTCTATTTTGAGGATAATTATAAGTTCTTATCTTTTCAGAACGATCACCAGTACCAATCTTAGTCTTTCTTTCCACTCCTAATTCTTGTTCTTGTTTTTGTTTCATTTCATCATGTAATTTAATTTTTAATAATTTCATTGCATTTTCTTTATTTCTTAATTGGCTTCTTTCAGTTTGACACGCAACTACTACACCAGTTGGAACATGGGTTATACGAACTGCCGAATTAGCGGTATTAACTGATTGTCCACCAGCACCACTTGAGTGATAAACATCAATTTTTAAATCAGATTCTTTAACTTCAATGTCAACATCTTCAACTTCTGGCATTACTAAAACAGTCGCTGTAGATGTATGAACTCTTCCTTGAGTTTCTGTTGAAGGTACTCTTTGTACACGATGAGAGCCACTTTCATATTTTAATTTAGAATAAACATTATCACCTTTAATCATACACTCAATTTGCGAAAAACCACCAGATGCACCCTCAATAGAGTTTAATACTTCAACTTTCCAACCATTAGCTTCAGCATAATAAGAGTACATTCTAAATAAATCGCCAGCAAAAATATTAGCTTCATCTCCACCAGCAGCGCCCCTAATTTCCATGATAACATTTTTACCATCATTTTCATCTTTTGGCACTAACATCATTTCTAATTCTTTATGAATATCTGCTAAAACACCATTTAATCTTTCTACTTCTACTTCTGCTATCTCTTTAAATTCTGGATCATTTAAAAGTTCTTTTGCTTCTTCTAAAGCTTTCTCATTATTTTTATATTCATTATATTTTAATACTATTTCTTCTAAATCACTTTGTTCTTTTGAAAGTTTCTTTAACTTATTATAATCATTTAAGTTTTCTGGTTTTGTTAATTCAACTTTTAATTCTTCATACTTATTAACTATGTTATTTAATCTTTCAAACATTGTTTTCACCCGTTTCTTTCCTAAAAATTATATCATTTTAAACCTAGCCTTGCAATTATATATATGCGAAAAAAAATAATACTATTTAAAGTATTATCTTAAACTCTTCTATTTAATCTTTCTCTAGCTGTATCAATGGCATCTACTATAGATAATTTATCTATTTCTAAATTTTTTTCATATAATTTAGGTAAATACATCATATTACATACATAACCATCTGGGAAAATTACTTCATCATCTATAACAATAAAACCATTAAAAACTAAAGGGCTACCAAAAAAACAACTTCTAGTTCTTTCATTAAAGCCTTCACCATTAAATTCTTTGAACTCTTTAAATTCACCCTTAGAGTTAACAAATTTAATTAATTTTATATTTTTATTTCCTATATCAGTTGTAACTAAAACATAATTATTATCTTCATTATTTTCACTATTTATCACACTTTTTATAGGATTTTCTTTTAATTTTTCCATATAATCCCCTCCGTACACCTTGCATATTTTACCATAAATATTTAATTTGTCAAATTATTCAGCTTTTGGTGATACATGAATATTACAATGTTTGATTTCACTAAACTTATTTTCTAGGCCATCATGAATTTTTTTTGCAACCTTATCGGCTTGTAATAAACTAGTTCTCCCATTCATTAGTATATCTAAATCAACGTATATTTTATTACCAAACATACGAGTTTTAAAATCTTTGATATCCACATTTTTAGATATTTCCAAAATTGTATCAATTATTTGTTTTTGCTTCTCTTCATCACAAGAAGTATCTAACATTTGGGAAACAGCAGTTACAAATATTTCTATTGCAACCTTGACTATGACAATAGCAATAAAGAAACTGCATAAAGGATCTAATATTGGATAACCACTTCTAGCCCCTAAAATGCCTAAGAAACTGCCAACAGATGATAATGCATCACTACGATGATGCCAAGCATCAGCTTCCATTGAAGATGAGCCTATTTTCTTAGCTACTCTCTTTGTATAATGGAACATTACTTCTTTAACTACAATTGAAATAAAGGCCATTATTAAGGCTAATAGACCAGGTACTTGGACAGTTTTATCTACAGTAAATACTGATTTAAGACCAACTATACCAATACCAACACCTGTTAAAAAAAGAAAAAATGATAAAATAATAGCAAAAACTGATTCTACTCTCTCATGACCATAAGGATGGTTTTTATCAGCATCTTTTCCAGCAATTAATAAACCAAATATAACGGCAAAAGTAGTAATAACATCAGATAAAGAGTGAATTGCATCAGAAATTAAAGCTTGCGATTTAGAAAATATTCCTACTAATAATTTAAATAGAAATAAAAGAAAATTCATAACTATTGTAATAATTGAAACTTTTACACCAATATTCATAAAATTTAAAAACCTTTCTAACATAAAATAGGTGAAACCTTTTAAGTTTCACGATATTTATCATAATATTATATGTATAATTTAATAATTTCTATATAATAGATACCTACTCTTGTAAGTTTTCTTCATCATCTATAATGAGTAAATCTTTTAGATCGTCCTCTTCTTCATCATCATTATCTAATTCACTATCATAAAAGATATCTTCATCTTCATTTTCTTCTTCTTCATCAATTGCATTATCATCATCAGTTTCTTCAACTTCTTCTGTATCTTCTAAATCTTCATCTTCAACAACAATATTATGCATATGATTAACTGCTAAGTCCCAGTAACCATCATCTAAAAGAATAAACTTTTTATTGATTGATAATAATTCAAAAAAGTCAGATATTCTATCTTCTACCGTATTTTCTGGTAATTCTAATACTTCACAAACCTTTTTAAATAAATCAAATAACTTCATTTTTTTACCATTATTTTGAAGAATTAAAAGTGCTATTTCATCATAACCCATAGTTTCTAATTCTTCTTTTGATATATCTTTTAAATTCATAAAATGTCTCCTCATCTTTCTCATTATATGCAATAGAATTTACTATTACTATAATATTTTAATTAGTATTTCTTTAATTTCTTCATCTATTTGATATCTTAACTTAATTTCTTCCTTATTTCTTTCTAATAAGCAATCTGTTAATTTATCTTTTATTTCATAATTATTTTCTTTTAAAGTATATTGAAATTCTTTATTATGAAAATCTATTTTAAATATTAATTCTTTATTTTCTCTTATATAAACTAAATTATCTAAGTAAATAGTATTTAAATTATCACTATCTTCTTGATATTTTAATATTTTATTATCTATAAACTCACACAAAACATTTTTATTATCAATTATTTTATTATTATCACTAACTAAACACCAATCAATATGAGTATTAATACAATCACCTCTTTTGTCTTATCAAGAATACCATAATATATATATAAATTCAACATAATTTTTTTATTTTTTTGCATAATAACTTTAGGTGATTAAATTGCGCGCTCTAAAAATATTTTTAAAATCAATTATTTTTTGCATTTTAGCCTTTATTATTTGCTATATTGGTATTAACACTTATGCAATTATTACCCCTAAATTAAACATTACTAATAATGGAACTTACTTTTTATATGACAATAAAGATGAACTTGTTTATCAAGGAAGTACCACCTCTTCTTGGGTTAATTTAGAAGATATTGATGAAGATTTAATTAACTCGGTAATAGCAATTGAAGACAAGAAATTTTATTCGCATCATGGTTTTGATTTACTTAGAATTGCGAAAGCTATGTTAAGTAATATTTCTTCTGGAAAAATAGTCCAAGGTGGATCGACTATAACGCAACAATTAGTTAAAAATTTATATTTAGATTTTGGTAAAACTTGGAAAAGAAAGATTGAAGAAGCATTCTTAACTATAATTGTTGAAATACAATACGATAAAGATGAAATACTAGAAGCGTATCTTAACACGATTAACTATGGTAATGGTAACTATGGGGTAAGTAATGCAAGTAGATATTATTTCAATAAAGATGCAGATAATTTAACTTTAGAAGAAGCAATTATTTTAGCAGGTATTCCAAAAAGTCCTAATAGATATAATCCAGTAGCATCGAGAGAAGCATCAATTAATAGATCTAAAGTGGTTGCAAGTGCAATGCTTACTAATGGGTATATAGATAATGAAACATTTGAAAAATTAGATTTTGAATCGGTTAATATATATGGTAAAAGTAATGAAAATAACTTACAAATGCTTATGTATTATCAAGATGCAGTTTATAAAGAATTGGAATCTTTAGGGATAAGTAAAAGTATTCTAGAAACTGGTGGACTTAAAGTATATACTAATTTAGATATGGCTAAACAAACTAGTTTAGAGAAAAATATTTTATATAATTTACCTGATGATAATGAATTACAAGTGGCAAGTGTTATAGTAGATCCCATGAGTGGTAAAATAGAAGCTTTAACTGGCGGTATTGATTATGGAAAAAGTCAGTACAATAGAGCTACTCAGTCCAAAAGACAAGTTGGGTCCACTATGAAAGCTTTCTTATATTATGGGGCTTTAGAAAATAATTTAGTATCCTCTTCTAAGTTCTCTAGTGAATACACAACTTTTAATATTAGTAACTTACAAACTTATTCACCGACTAATTTTAATAATAAATATGCCAATAAAGAAATAACTATGGCGGCAGCAATTGCTTTTTCAGATAATATTTATGCCGTTAAAACTAATTTATTTTTAGGAACGGAAACTCTTGTTAATACTGCTAAAAAAGCGGGAATTAAAGAAAAATTAGAAGCCATACCTTCTCTTGCTTTAGGTACTGGAGAAATAAATATTCTTGATTACGCTACTGGATATGCAACACTTGCCAGTGGTGGCTATAAAAAAGATTTATATTTTATTAGAAAAATTGAAGACAATGAAGGTAATGTTATTTACAATAAGGAAGAAAAGAAAAACTTAGTATTAAATCCAAATTATGTTTATATTTTAAATGAACTACTTTCTAATACTAGTAATTCAGCATTTAAAGATTATACTAGTGCAACGGCATCAACTATTGCTAGTAAATTAAGTCGAAAATATGCGATTAAAACAGGAACTACTGCTTCTGATTACTGGACAGTTGGTTATAATAAAGACGATTTAATGCTAATATGGTTAGGATATGACGATAATAGAGAGTTTACTACTGGATATAGTTATGTAGGTAAAAATGCTTTTGCTGATACCATTGAAGAAATTCAAAAAGATTTAGAAGATAATTGGTATAAGACTCCAGAAAATGTTGTTGGGCTAATTTTAGACTCAGTAACTGGTGAACTTACCAATGATAAATCTAGAGCTGTTATGTATTATTATTTAAAAGGTAGTGAACCAGATTTAAAGAAAAATGCCACTTAAAAAGAAGCTTTATTGGGCTTCTTTTAAAATTCGATAATAAAGGGATCTTCTAGTGTTCCAGTTCCAGTTTCACTTTTTAATTTTTGAGATGCATCGATATAAAAGACTGGACGAACAAAGAAGAAGGCTGCCATAGGAAAATCTTTATTGAAACCCGTGGGATATACATAATGTCCTAAGAAAAAGCCACTGAAATTATCCCAGCCAAACCTTGTCATCGTCCATTCACCTCCACTTACTTTATGTTCATCATCATTTTGGGATAAATGCAACCAGCCAGTTTGACAAATTTCATAATTTTCTGCATAGAGTTCACAGTTTGCTATATCACTTACGGAATAATTATAATCATGCAGATACATTAAGCTTACTTTTCCAGTAAATGTTTTATCCCATTTTTCATTTTCATGTCTTATATAATAAACTTGCTGTCCATGGAGTGAAGAATCCGACTTATCATCTACCACCGCTGATTTTGCTCCAGGATCTCCAGCATTTGCTTTTTCATCCCATATTGTACCTTTTTGACCAGTTTCTATTAAATATAATTCTTTTCCAGTTTGTTTTGCACCTAAGGTATCATTGCTAAACATATCTCCATATAGCCAAGTATTATCGGATATTTTTTCTTTCCAGCCCTCTGGAACATATGCAGGGTTTTCTAAGAAACTAGTTCCTTTTATTGCTTCATATATTTTACTTTGTGGAAATTCTATATCTGTATCGTTGTTAATATACCATTGTATTCCTTGTTCTAATGCTTCTTTTTTAATTACTTTTACTCTTCCAGTAGATGCTTCTATTCCTATTATTCTATACATATAATGATCTGTATCACTTGTACATGTATCTTTATCACTTGTTCCAAAACAGATATAGTTATTTATTCCTTCACTTTGTTGTCCTTGGAATCTATACATTGCACCACGCTCCTTATCTGTCTTAAGTCCATGTGAACTTATATCATTAGTTTCAAAAATCTCTGCACCTAAAGTTTTATCAAAATATAAATAACAATAAGTAGTAATTCCACTCGTTATTGTTACATTACCATTTTCATAACTAAGCACTCCATTTAATTCATTTCCATTATTATCTATACATTTTGATTCTGTTAAGTTAAGTACATACATCTCTGGAAATTTATTATCTTCAACTGGAACATACTCATTTCCTTCTTCTTTATACATAGCAAATGTTTTATTATTTACTTCTTGTTTTAATATTACATTATCCAATTGAACTTTTTCTTTTGGTTTTAATATTATGACACCAGTTAGTATTATTCCACCCAACAATATTATTAATAAATATTTTTTGTTAATTATTCTCATAAAATAATTCTCCTTTATTTTATAAGATAATTATATATTACCCCCCCCGGTGTCAAGTTTCTTTCAAAAAAATGTTGTTAACTCCAACATTTTTATAATTTTATTTATCAATTTTTATTGTATATATTAGTTCGTTAGTATTATCATCTTTTGTTACATTAACAACATAATTATTACTTGTTAAATCATTTTGTAATTTTTCAACTAAGTTAATTGCAACACTCATATCTTTTACTTCTTGAGTCGGTGTTACTTCTGGTTGGGGTGCAGGTTCAGTTGGTGGTTGAGGAGTTGAAATATCAAAATCAAGCATTTCTATTTCTTCTACTGGTTCACTATTAAAGTTTGGTTCTGTATCAACAACATTCATATTAGCGACCTCATCCTCCAAATAATTGAAGAATTTATTTGGAATTGGTTTAGCTTCTTCAGTATTAGCAGGAATAGTATCTCTTCTTTTTGGAGGTTCAAATGGATTTATAATATCAACAGCCCTTTCTCTTATTTCATTTATATTAGGTGTATTTTCAATTATTGGTGCATCCCCTGTAACTGTTTCTTCTTTTTTGGTACCTTTTAATCTTTCGTCTAAATCTTTAACAGTTAATCGATCATTTATAATAATATTAAGCCATTTTTCTTGGTCTTCAAAGTTTTCTAATTGTAATAAACTTCTTGCGTGACGTTCAGAAATTTTACCTTCAATTAAAGCATTTTGAACTACTTCTGATAAAGATAATAATCTTAATTTATTAGAAATAGCAGATTGGCTTAAACCCATTCTTTTGGCTAATTCTTCTTGAGTTAAATAACCTTTATCTAATAATGCTTTATATGATTTAGCTTCTTCTATTGCAGATAAATCTCTTCTTTGAACATTTTCTACAATAGCTACTTCCGCACTTTTTTTATCATCCATTTCAGTGATTATTGCAGGTACAGTTGTAAGACCAGCCAATTTAGAAGCTTTGTATCTTCGCTCACCAGCAATGATTTCATACTTCTCACCAAGGCGTCTTAAAACTAGGGGTTGAATAATCCCATGTTCTTTTATTGAAGATGCTAATTCTTTAAGAGCGTTTTCATCAAAATTTAATCGTGGTTGAAAACGATTGGGTATTATATCTTCAATTGGCACATTTAAAACTTGCGACTCTGTATTCACAAACATCTTACCCCTTTACCTCTATATTTAATTCTAACTTATTTAGTCTATTTTTTCAATGGCTTTTTTATGATTTTATCATAAGTTCTTAAGTTATTTATTTGGGTTTCTTTCTTCTTTTTTATAACTATAATATTTCTAATTCCTTCATTATCATGAAGATTAAATGTAATAATATTTGTTATTTCTCCATTTAAAATAGCAATAGTTTCTCTTGAGTCTTCTAGATTATCATCCATTATACCTTTAAGGGCAATGAAATAGCCTCCTACTTTAACAAGTGGTAGAGAGATTTCTGTTAATACACGCATATTAGCAACTGCTCTTGATGTAACTATATCAAATTTATTAAGATTATTTTTGACATAATTTTCTACTCTATCATTAATTATTTCAACATTTATATTAAGTTTTTTAGATAATTCTTGTAAAAATTTAATTTTCTTATTATTGGAGTCTAAAAGAGTAACATTTATTTTAGGGAAAACTATTTTTAAAACCATACCAGGAAAACCAGCACCAGTACCAATATCAAGTAAATTATTTATATTATTTAAATCTATGGCTTTAACAATAGTTAAAGAGTCATAAAAATGTTTCAAATAAATATCTTCATCAGTAACAATTCTTGTTAAATTAGTATGTTTATTATATTCTTGTAAAAATTCTTTATAAGTATTTAACATATTTAATTGTTCAGTTGTTAAAGTAATTCCTAACTTAGAAACACTAGTAATAAATTCATTTTGTGTCATTATTATATTCCTTCTTTAAATAGATTGATAATATAGTTAAATCAACTGGGTTAACCCCACTAATTCTAGATGCTTGAGCAATAGTTCTAGGTCTTACTTGACTTAATTTTTGTTTGGCTTCACTTGCTAAATTCTTAATTTTACTATAATCAATATCTTCTGGTATTTCTTTTTCTTCTATCTTTAATAATTTTTGCGCTTCTTTTAAGGCTTTTTCAATATACCCACCATATTTTAAATTAATTTCTACTTGATATATAACCTCTTCATCATAATTAAACTTATGAAAATTACTTAAGAAATTAAAATTAATTTCTGGTCTTTTTAATAATTCTTTATAAGTTATATTTTGTTTAGGTATTTCTATATTATTTTTAATGAAAGTATCTTTAACCTCATCATTTATGACTAATTTTAATTCACTTAATTCAGTCATTAATTTTTGAATATTTTCTTTCTTATCTAGTAATCTTTTATATTGTTCATCGCTAATTGTTCCTGTGTTGTATGCTAAATCTCTAAGTCTTAAATCAGCATTATCGTGACGTAAAATAAGTCTAAATTCTGCTCTACTAGTAAGCATCCTATAAGGATCAGTTATTCCTTTTGTAACTAAATCATCAATTAATACACCAATATAGGCTTCATTTCTTTTTAAAATTAATGGCTCCTTACCTTGTAATTTCAAAGATGCATTAATACCTGCAACTATACCTTGACCAGCAGCTTCTTCATAACCACTTGTTCCATTAATTTGACCAGCAGTAAATAAATTTTCTAATATTTTATTTTCCATATTTGGTTTCATTAATAAAGGGTTTATTGCATCGTATTCAATAGCATAAGCATATTTAGTTATTTTAGCATTTTCTAGTCCCTTTAAAGAGTGAACCATTTCTTCTTGAACATAAATAGGCATACTAGTAGAAAAACCTTGTAAATACCACTCATCATAATATATACTTTCTGGTTCTAAAAATAATTGATGACGAGGTTTATCACTAAATCTAACTACTTTATCTTCAATAGATGGACAATATCTTGGTCCTACTCCAGTTGCATAACCTCCATACATAGCAGATTCTTTTAAGTGTTCATTAATAATTTTATGCGTTAATTCATTTGTATAAAGTAAATAACATTTTTGTTGTTTATTAATCTCATATTGAGGTTTTATATCATGACTAAATGTCCAATAAGTATCATCGCCACTTTCTTCTTGCATTACAGAAAAATCAATGGAATCTTTTTGAATTCTTGGAGGTGTACCAGTTTTTAATCTAATTATCTCTAAACCATATTTTTTTAAATTATCACTTAAATGATTACTTCTCCCCTCTCCATGAGGTCCTTCTTCTTTGGAGGTACTACCTACTAAAATATTGGCCTTTAAATAAGTACCAGTAGTTAAGATAACTGATTTTGCCTTAATGTTTTCCCCATTTGCTAAAATTACACCCATAACTTTATTATCTTTAACAATTAGATCTTCCACTAAACCTTCTTTAATTTCTAAGTTAGCAGTATTTTCTAAGAATTCTAACATTTTTTTAGGATATACTCTTTTATCGGCTTGGGCTCTTAAGCTTCTTACAGCAGGTCCTTTAGAGTTATTAAGCATTTTAATTTGAAAATGACTTAAATCTGCTACTACACCCATTAAGCCACCAAGAGCATCAACCTCTCTTACTATAATTCCTTTGGCTGTTCCACCAATAGAGGGATTACATGGCATATCAGCAATATTATTTTTATTCATAGTTAAAAGAAGTGTCTTCATACCCATTTTGGCACTTATATGAGATGCTTCACAACCAGCATGTCCACCACCAACTACAATAATATCATACATAATATCACTACTTTCCTAAACAAAAATTACTAAATAATGTATCTATTAATTCATCTTGATAAACTTCTCCAGTAATTTCACCTAGATAATTCCAAGCATTTTTAATATCTATCTCAACAATTGATACCAATAAATTATTTTCTAAATTTTTAATAGCAGTATCAATACTATTTAAAGCTTTTTTTATTAAATCTATTTGTCTTACATTAGACATGTAAGTTATATCTTTAGATATATTATTCAAATTTAATTTATTTATAATGGCTTTTTTTAAACTATCTAAACCATTTTTATCTATTGTATTACCTAAAACATAATCATCTTTTATAGTTATTTTATTTTCTAAATCTGATTTATTAACAAAAATTATTTTCTTATCTTCACTTACTAATTGCATTATTTCTTTTTCATAACCAGTTATAGTTTCATTATTATTTAAAACAATAATAACTAAATCAGCGGTATTTAAGGCTTTTTTACTTCTCTCTACGCCAATTTTTTCGACTAAATCATCTGTTTCTCTAATACCTGCAGTATCGATAAAATTAATTAAAAAGCCATTTAAAGTAATTGAACCCTCAACAATATCTCGAGTAGTTCCTGCAATATCAGTAACTATAGCTTTGTCTTCCTCAAGTAAAGCATTTAAAATACTACTTTTACCAACATTTGGTTTTCCTACAATTGCGACATTAATTCCTTCTTTAATAAGTTTGCCATTTTTAGAATTAGTAATCATATTACTCATTTCATCTCTAATTATTTTTAGTTTAGGAAGAAGAGAGCCTTCAGTAACTACTTCAATATCTTCATATTCAGGATAATCAATATTTACTTCTATATTAGCAAGAATTTCTACTATTTTTTCTCTTAGTTTTTTAACACTTTCACTAATACTACCACTTAAGTTATTTAAAGCAAGACTTCTTGCATTATCACTTTTAGCAATTATTAAATCATTAACAGATTCAGCTTGCGTTAAATCTATTCTACCATTTAAAAAAGCTCTTTTAGTAAATTCACCAGCTTCTGCTAAACGACAACCAGACTCTAATAATAACTCTAATATTCTATTTGTAGTAATTATTCCCCCATGAGTATTAATTTCTACTATATCTTCTTTAGTATAGGTTTTTGGTGCTAACATAACACTAACTAAAACTTCATCAATTTTTTCATCCTTATCACAAATAAAACCATAATGAATTGTATGACTTTCTACTTTAGTTAAATCTTTTCCTTTAAAAATACTACTGACAATTTTTAAAGCATCTTTACCACTAACCCTAACAATTGAAATAGCACCACTACCTACTGCCGTAGAGATAGCACAAATAGTATCATCCATACTAATCTTCCTTTCCGCAATATATTATCACAAAATTAATATATTTGCATTAAAAAACTCGGAGTTACCGAGTTATTCAGGTTTTATTACAACATGTCTATTTGGTTCTTCACCTTCACTACAAGTTGTTACGCCTTTAAAATTGGTTAAAGCATTATGAATTATTCTTCGATCATAAGCATTCATATTTTCTAAATGAGCCTCTACTTTAGTTCTAGCGACATCTTTTGCTACACTTTTTGCTAAATGCTCTAATCTTTTTTGTTGTTTTTCCCGATAATTTTCAACATCAAGGCATATATATGGTCTTATGTTAAATTCTGTATTTATTTTTTGTTTAACAATATTTTCTAAAGATTTTAAAGTATTTCCACCTTTACCAATTAAAACTGGATTATTATTAGAATAAATTTTAACATACATCGTATCTTCTCTTAATTTAGTTTCAAAATTAACAGTAAGTCCCATATTAGTAAGTAATTCTTCTAAATATTCTTTAATAAATTGTAGTATTTCGGTCTTTAAATAAACACTAACCTCAACAACATTACTTTTAGTAAATAAACCACCAGTTTTTTTATCACTATAACGATAATAAAAATCTTCTTTAGTAATATTATTTTCTTCGCAAATACTTTCTAAAACAGTTTCTAAGTCTTTTCCTTCTTTAGTTATTATTTCCATACTTCATACCTCTTTTAATTTCCAACTTATCTTTTATTTTACTTTTCTTTTCACTTTTTGATTGATCATTTTTATCATTTAATAATCTTTTAAATATAAATGTTTGAATTGCAATAAATGCATAAGTAACTATCCAGTAAAATGCTAGAGCTGTTGTTAGTGAAAATGATGTTAAGACGATCATAATTGTCATAATATTAGTCATCATATTCATTTGACTCTTCATTTCTTCGGAATTAGATGTCATTGCACCGGTTGATTTCATTGAATATTTAAATGAGAAATAAGTTGAAACTGCAATTAAAATAATTAATAAAATATATAAATAATTTCCTTTAGATAAACCAACATATGGTGTCATACCTAAGTTAAAACCTAATAATTTATCTTCAAATATTGCTGGTACACGATTAATTGCTTCTAAAAATGCAAAGAATATTGGTAATTGTAGGAACGCTACTAAACAACCTGACATAGGTTTAATATTATATTTTTTATATATTCCCATCATTTCTTGACTCTTCATCATTAATGAGTCACGATCATCACGACCACGATATTTAAGTTCTAACTTTTGCATATCACGATTTGCTTTTTGCATATTCTTGCTTTGTTTTTGCGTCTTATATGATGAAGGTAATAAAATAAGTCTTATTAATACCCCTACTATAATAAGTGATATACCCATATTACCAACTAATTTACCAATTTTTAATATTAGATATGCTAGAGGTTTTACGAATATAAATTCCCAAATACCACTGGCTTTAGTAGAGTTTAACTTAAAGTTACTACAAGTTGGTAACTTTTCTAGTGGTATTTTTAATTCATTATTATATTGTTCATATACTTCATATAATTTACTATCTGCTTCTGGTTTACATAATATATTATTAGTTAAATTTTGACCAGTTTCAGTGTATTGCACTATTTTTTTATCTTTATCAGTTATGTAATTTTTAGTTCCACACCCAGTTGATAATAGAACCATTATTACTGCTATCAATGCTAAAAATTTCTTTTTCATATTATTCTCCTATATTATTTAATAATTTAATTAAATTTTCTTCCATTTCCTTGTAAGAAATAGTTAAAACATCCCTCTTACATATTATAATATAATTATGATAATTTGGAAACATTGTTACATTATTTGTAATTATATTTCTAACTTGTCTTTTAACTTTATTTCTAGTAACGGCATTACCAACCTTTTTACCAACTGCAATACCATAATTATTTTTTAAGAATTCCTTTTGTTCAAAACAAATAACAAAATATTTGTTACTAACTCTTTTTCCATCTTTAATTATATTATTAAATAATTCATTAGATTTTAAAACGTCTTTTTTCTTCATAATATTAAAAAAACCCGTAAGAAACTACTTAGTTAATTCCTTACGACCTTTTCTTCTACGGTTATTAACAATCTTTGTTCCTTTACGAGCAAAGAAACCATGTTTTTTAGCTTTTTTACGATTATTTGGTTGATAAGTTCTTTTCATAATGCTTTCCACCTCTTTCTTCAAGTGGTTTTATTATAATATTAATACCATAATTAGTCAATCTAAAATTAATTTGCTATTGACTATTATTTGTTTAATTTTTATAATATTAAATCGTTTAAGAGGGACGTATGAATATTAAAAAACGAGTATTTTCAATTCTTATTAGTTTGTCAATTATGATTAATTTAATGACACCATATAATAAGGATAAGAAAAATGATAATGAGTGTGAAATAGCAAGTGAAGTAGTTTTAGAAGAAGATAAAGTTTTAGCATCTTCTTTTAACTATAATATAAATGAGGTACGTGATTACTTTAAAAATCAAGAATATTTAAGTACTGATAATATAGATAAAGATAAAATACAACAAATATATAATTATGAAAAAAAAGATTGTCCCTTTATATTTAATGGTAATGTATCCTCTTTAATTAATAAAATAAAACAAAATTCTTTAACTTATGCTCAAAGTAACCCACAATATAATTATTTATTTTCTGATTCAATGATGCAAGTATTTCCAAGTGATGACTATACAGAATCTTTACAAAAGATATATGAGCAATACAAAGATGAACTTTTAAAGGATGGGAAATATGATTATGAATTACAAGGACAATTAATTTTTAATATAGCCCTTGAATATATCATATATAATTTAGTTTTAAATAGTACCAATGACTTAAATGAAGATTTATGTAAAATACAAAATTTAGCCATAGTAGAGGGTAGTTGTAACAAGGAAGATGAGGTAGTACCTACATTTACCTTAGGAATATATAATTCAGATACAAATGTGATAGTAATTGATTATGAATATAATAAAATAGCAACATTTTTAAGTAATTTTTCTTTAAAGCCAGCATCTTTTGAATTATTTAAAGCTATGACTGATAAAGTTATAGCAACCCTTAGTCATGAACTAAATCACGCAAGACAAGAAATGTGTGAGCATCGGAAAATAGAGCAAGATCATACCTTATTTAATTATATAGTTAGGGTAAATGATAAATCTTATTTATATAAACCAATATATTTTGAAACATCTGCCGAAAGTGATTTATATAATTATGAAATATTAGTTCAAAATGAAGATGATAATCATTTTAATCACTCTTATGTTTATGAAAGAGAAGATGAATCTTTATTATTTTTATTAACGATTTTTAATAATAAACCAATAGATGACTATTATGATGCTATATTTGATTTAGATATTAAGAAATTCTATGATTTCTTTGATTGCCATAATATAACTGATTATGAAGAAATATATAGAATTTTACAAACATTTAATAATATTTATAGAGAAAATAGAGAGATAGAAAAATATAATAATCAAGATTATTTACATTTTAAATTAGAAATTTTTACAAAAACTTTAGATAATTTTATTAAATATATTGAACTTAACCCTAATTTTACTTATGAAGAACAAATATTTTTATATGGAATTATTAGAGAAGTAATCATTGATAATGCTTATATGAATAACTTAGAAAAATTACAAAGAGAAAACGTAAGTATAGCTAGTTTAGATGAGGATTTTTGGGATAATTTTAAATTGTATGAATACGATAATAACTTTATGGAAGAAATAGATAAGTTAAATCAAAAATTTATTGAATACTTAAGTTATAAACATAATAAATCAACTTTCAGTGTTCAATTAGATTTAAATAAAAGTGTAGAAGATATAACTAATTTAGATACCCATTTAAGTGTATTAGAAGAAAGATTTTCAAAATTAAAAGCTATTATCTTTACTACATACATAAATAATAACTATAATAGGGTCATAAATTATTATAAATTAGAAAATAGAGAAGATAACTTAACTAGAAAACTTGAAAATTAAAAATGTTGAAAATTGTCGACTTTTCCACATAGAAATTTTTTTAATATTTAGAATATGTTAATACTTTGTTAATAAATGCGTTATTTTTTTGGCTTATATACTTGGAATTTTGTTTTATTAACATTATTAACATTTTTTTAGTTTCTAGTTTTTGTTTGGAGTTAAAAACAAAAAATCAAAAATGTTGAAAATGTTAAAAACCATTTTTAGATAAGATAATTGCTTATTTTTAATATGTTGAAAGTTTGTTAATAATTATTTTTTGCTAATTTCTTCTTGTAATCAAAAATGATTTAAGTTAAAATGAAATTGGGAGATATGTGATTGCGGGGTGAGGTATTGAAAAAGCAAGATTTTTTTAAGCAATTTCTATCAGAGATAGCGGATTCTGTTAGTCCTGGGACTTATTCTGTATGGTTTAATGATTTAGAATTAATCAGTATGGATGATAAAGAAATCGTTATTAAAGTACCTCTACAAGCACATAAACAAATACTTAGAACTAACTACATGAAGTTAATAGATGATATTACTTTTGCAATACTAGGTAGTAATTATGAATATAAATTCTATACGGAAGATGATTTAAACGAATTAAAACTTAATATCGAAGAAGAAAAAAAGACAACTAAAGTTCAAAATGAAGATAATAATTTAGTAGAGTGGAACACTAATTTAAATCCAAATTTAAATTTTGATAATTATGTTGTTGGTGAGTCTAATCGTTTAGCGTTTATTTCAGCCATGAATGTTGCTCAATCACCAGGTACTATTAGAAATCCACTTTTTATCTATGGAAGAAGTGGTATTGGTAAAACTCATTTAATGCACGCAATTGGTAATTATATTACTCAAAATTCAAATAAAAAAGTTTTATATACAACAAGTAATGATTTTAAAGATGAATATGCAGGAATATCTAAGTTAGAAAAAGGGAAAGAAACCTTAGAATATGCCAATAATTTTAAAAATAAGTATAGAAATGTCGATGTCTTAATTGTTGATGATATTCAGTTTCTAGTTGGAGCAGACTTAACTCAACAAGAATTCTTCTATACATTTGAGGCATTACATCAACAAAATAAACAAATAATTATTTCAAGTGATCGGAGCCCAGATGATCTTAAAAAGATAGAAGAGAGACTTAGAAGTAGATTCAAATGGGGACTTCCAGTTGATATTTATCCACCAGATTTTGAACTTAGGTGTGAAATAATTAAACAAAAATTACAGAAAACTAGTATTAAAGATAAAGTAAATAGAGATATCATAGAATATATAGCTAATGCTTGTCCAAATGATGTTAGACATATTGAAGGGACAATTAATAGACTTCTAGCTTATACAGCCATGATGGCTCCGAAAGTTATAACATTAGATTTTGTTATTGAAGGTATTAAAGATTATGTTAATACCAATATTTATCAAGAAAATACGATTTCCCATATTCAAAAAGTAGTTGCAGATTATTTTAAGATAACTGTGGAAGATTTAAAAAGTAAAAAGAGAAGTAATAATATAGCAAGGCCTAGACATATTGCTATGTATCTGTGTAGAACAGAAACTGAAGAGAATCTAGCAAAGATAGGCTTTGAGTTTGGTGGTAAAGATCACTCAACAGTAATTGCTAGTTGTGAAAAAATTAAAGAAGAATTAAAAGATAATGCCACTCTTAATAATTTGTTAAAAGAAATAAAATCAAAGTTATAATTTTGTGAATAAAAATACTAATATATTAAAGTAAATACTTATAAATATAAAAGTTTTCAACAATATTAACATTATAATAAAAACGATAATAAATAAAATAGAAAGAAGGAAAGAAAAATGAAGTTTGTTATTGATAAGAATATTTTATTGGAGGCTCTTACTAATGTTACAAGAGCTATTGGAACGAGAACAACTATTCCAATCCTTACAGGTATTAAATTTGATTTAACAAATGATGGTTTAAGTTTACTTGCAAGTGATTCTGAATTAACAATTAAAATAAATATTGAAGAGAAAGATATTAAAAAGATAGATAAATGTGGTAGTATTATAATTCAAAGTAAATATATATTAGAATTAATAAGAAAAATGCCTTCTGATATTATTAACTTTGAAAGTGAAGAAGATGGAAAGATTAAAATTTATACCGATAATAATGAATATAATTTAAATTGTTATGATATAAATGATTATCCAAATATTTTATTAGAAGAATCGAAAGAACCAATTGTTATTGATGCAAAAACATTAAAAGAAGTAATTAATGAAACATCTTATGCTGTATCTACGCAAGAAGTAAGACCTCTTTTAACTGGTGTCAATATCAAAATATATGGTGATACTTTAGAATGTATTGCTACTGATTCTTATCGTTTAGCTAAGAAAAATATAAAATTAAATAATCAATATAATACTAATATCAATATTGTTATACCTGGAAAAAGTATAAATGAACTTGAGAAAATGATAAATGAAGAAGATGATGTTATTATGCATATATTTAATAACAAAATTTTATTTAAATATCATAATATTCAATTCCAAACTAATCTTTTAAGTGGAACATATCCAGATACAAGTAATTTTATTCCTAAAGATTTTGCTTATATGATTAATTTAGATTTAAATGCCTTTAATAGTGCAGTTGATAGAGCATCTCTTCTTGCTCAAAGTAAAGATAAAAATATTGTTAGAGTTTTAGTAGATAATAAATTAATGGTTATATCATCTAGTGTTAGTGAAATAGGTAAAACTGAGGAAAAATTAAATATTGAGTGTAGTAATAAAGAAAAACTTGAAATTGCCTTTTCTTCTCGTTATATGCTTGAAGCTTTAAAAGTAATAAAAGATGATAATATATTGTTATTAATTAATAGTGATGATAAACCTATTTTAATTAAATCTGTAAAAGATGAATCATTAATTGAACTTATTTTACCTGTAAAAACATATTAAAAATATTTCCCGGGAAATAATTCGACATATTATTTCCTTTTTTTGTGCTATAGTAACTTCTAATTTCAGGAGGGAATATTATGACAAACTTCATAATCAATAATGAAACTGTCGCAGTTTTAAAGAAAAATAAGAAAATTATAAAATATAATGTTGATAACTATGAAGTTATTAACAAAAATTTAAATTCTTTTTTAGATTTTAATTGTCTTTATTATGGTAGTAGTTTAAAGGGAAGAATAAAATATGCGAAACTTATCCTTAATATTAGTTATAAATGCCCAATCTTGATATCAGAGAAAGAAAATTTAATATTAATTCCTTTAAATTCATTAAAAAATGAGGAAACAATACTAATCATGCTTAATAAAATAAAAGATTATCAAGAAAATGGTGATATGTTATCGATTACTTGTGTTAATAATCAAGTATTTTCAGTTAAATTATCTAAATATAGTTTTGAAAAATCAATAATTAATGCCCTTAAATTAAATAATCAAATAAAATGGCTAAACTATTAAAATTTTGTTTAAAATATCGTTATTTTATGTTATAATTTTATTAGGTATAGGAGTACTTAAGATACCATTATATTTAATAGCGACTAAAAGAAGGCTCAATTATGAAAATTAAACATTTGAAATTAACTAATTTTCGAAATTATCAGAAGTTAGATTTGAAATTTAATGAAAATCTTAATATTATCTATGGTAAAAATGGAATGGGTAAGACAAATTTAGTTGAGGCTATCTATACTTTAGCACTAACAAAGTCATTTAGAACAAATGATGATCAAATATTAATCAAAAAAGATGAAGTAAGTACAAAAATAGAAGGAGAGGTAGAAACTAATACAAATAATAACTATGAAGTTGTTATTAATGAACTAGGGAAAAAGGTAAAAATAGATGGCAATATTATATCTAAATTAAGTGATTATGTAACTAATATAAATATAGTATTATTAGAGCCAGAAGAACAAATGATTTTTTCATCTTCACCTAGTGAAAGAAGAAAATTACTTAATATTGAAATAAGTCAGTTAAAGAAGCATTATATTTCTTATTTAAATAATTATAATCATTTATTAAAACAGCGAAATTCTTATCTTAAAGATTTAGATATAGTAAAAAATGAAAATGATAGTTATTTAGAAATAATTACTAACAAATTAATTGAGTATGGTTTAAAAATATGTGAATTTAGAGAAAGTTTTATTAAAGAGGTTAATAATTATATAAATAAAAAATATCAAGATGTATTTAAGAAGGGGACTTTAGAGGTAAAATATACATCAGATTATCAAAATAAAACTAAAGAAGAAATATATAACATTTATAAGAAAAACTTCAAAAGAGAAGTTTTAATGGGAAAAACATTACAGGGAGTTCACCATGATGATATGATATTTTATCTTGATGGTAATAACATTATTGAAAGAGGTAGTAATGGTCAGAAAAAAAATGCCATTTTTGCCTTCAAATTAGCTGAAATTGAAATAATTTATCAAGAAAAGGGTAATTATCCTATCTTAATATTAGACGACTTATTTAGTGCTTTAGATAATGAAAAAATAAAAAATATAATAAAAATATTAAATAACAATATCCAAACATTTATAACAACAACAGATTTAGAAAAAGTAGATAAAATTTTATTGAAAGATGCGTTATTAATAAATATTTCAGAGGGAGAAGTAAAGGAGAGTTAGAATGAAAGACGAAAGTATGCATTATAATGAGAATGATATTCAAGTTCTTGAAGGGTTAGAAGCCGTTCGTAAAAGACCAGGTATGTATATTGGTACAACTGATGTTAAAGGTCTTCATCATTTAGTATGGGAAATTGTCGACAATGCCATTGATGAGGCTTTAGCAGGTTTTTGTGATCATATTGAAGTAATAATTAACAAAGGAAATTCTATAACTGTTAAAGATAATGGTCGTGGTATTCCTGTTGGAATTCACCCAAAGACTGGAATATCAACAGTTGAAACAGTATATACTGTGCTTCATGCCGGTGGTAAATTTGGTGGAGGTGGATACAAAGTATCTGGTGGTTTACATGGTGTTGGTGCATCAGTTGTTAATGCCTTATCCAAATGGGTAACAGTAACTGTATATAAAGAAGGAAAAATCTATGAAGCCAAGTTTGAAAATGGTGGAAAAACTACCCAAAAACTTACAGAAATTGGAACTTGTGAATTAGAAAGAACTGGTACAACAGTAACATTTAAACCAGATCCAGAGATTTTTGATACAGATATATATGATTATGAAACCTTAAAGGTTAGAATTAGAGAATTAGCATTCTTAAATCGTGGTTTATCTTTAACAATTAGAGATGATCGTGATGAAAAAGATGATACTGGTGAAACATTTATGTATGAAGGTGGAATATCTGAATATGTTAAATTCTTAAATGTTTCTAAAACACCAATTCATGATGAAATTATTCACCTAGAGGGTGAAGAGGATGGTATCATGTTTGAAGTTGCCATGCAATATAATTCTGGCTATAGTGATAGCATTTATTCATTTGTTAATAACATTAATACTCATGATGGTGGAACTCATGAAGAAGGTGTTAGAAGAGCCTTAACAAGAGTTATTAACAATTACGCTAGAAAAACTAACATGTTAAAAGAAAAAGACGAAAGTTTAACTGGTGATGATGTTAAAGAAGGACTTACAATGATAATCTCATGTAAGCATCCAAATCCGCAATTTGAAGGTCAAACTAAAGGTCGTTTAGGTAATTCTGAAGTTAGAAAATTAGCTGATAATGTTTTCTCAGAAGGTTTTGAAAGATTTTTAATGGAAAACCCAGAAGAAGCAAAAATAATTGTTGAAAAAACTATGACAGCGGCAAGAGCTAGAGTAGCTGCTAAAAACGCAAGAGAATTATCTAGAAGAAAAAGTGATTTAGATGTTGTTAATTTTGGTGGAAAACTAGAAGATTGCAAAGAAAAAGATCCATCACTTTGTGAAATATTCATAGTCGAAGGAGATTCAGCTGGGGGTTCTGCTATTAAAGGTCGTAATTCAATGACTCAAGCAATTTTACCTTTAAGAGGTAAGATATTAAATGTTGAGAAAGCTAGGTTAGATAAGGCTTTAGCTAATGAAGAAATTAGAACAATAATTACTGCTTTTGGTACTGGAATTGGTGATAATTTTGATTTAAGTAAATTAAGATACGATAAAATCATTATAATGACCGATGCCGATGTCGATGGATCACACATAAGAGTATTATTATTAACATTATTTTATCGCTTCTTTAGACCAATTGTAGAAGCAGGACATGTCTATGCTGCTCAACCACCACTTTATTGTATAAAACATGGTAAAACTATAAAATATGTATTAAATGATGCAGAGAAAGATGCTTATTTAGCTAGTTTAAACCCTAATACCAAACCTGATGTTCTTAGAATGAAAGGTCTTGGTGAAATGGATGCGGAAGAATTAAATGAAACAACAATGGATATAAAGACAAGAGTATTAAGAAGAATTACAGTAGATGATGCAATTGCTGCTGATGAAGCATTTTCAATGTTAATGGGTGAAGAAGTAGAACCAAGAAGAAAATTCATTGAGGAAAATGCTCCTTATGCTCAAAACTTAGATATTTAGGAGGTTTTATGGATCATAGTATTGATAGATTAGAAGAAAATAATATTGTTAAAGAAATAAAAGACTCATTTATTGATTATTCATTAAGTGTTATTATTTCAAGAGCCCTTCCAGATTTAAGAGATGGATTAAAGCCAGTTCATAGAAGAATTCTTTGGTCAATGTATGAATCTGGCTATACACCAGATAAACCCCATAAAAAATCAGCTCGTATAGTTGGTGATGTTATGGGTAAATATCATCCACATGGTGATTCCAGTATTTATGAAGCAATGGTTAGGATGGCTCAAGACTTTAGTTATCGTAATACATTAGTTGATGGTCATGGAAACTTCGGTAATATAGCTGGAGCAGGTGCTGCAGCAATGCGTTACACAGAATCAAGACTATCAAAAATTTCTCTAGAATTATTAAGAGATATTAACAAAGATACAATTAATTTTGTGCCAAACTTTGATGAATCTGAAAAAGAACCCGAGATTTTACCTTCAAGATTTCCAAATATCTTAGTAAATGGTACAATGGGTATTGCCGTTGGTATGGCAACAAATATTCCGCCACATAATTTAGGAGAAGTAATTGATGGATGTGTTGCATACATTGATAACCCAGATATTGATACTGATGGCTTAATGCAATACATTAAAGGTCCAGATTTTCCTACTGGTGGTATAATTTTAGGCAACAGTGGTATTAAAAAAGCTTATGAAACAGGCCGTGGAACAATAACTATTAGAAGTAAAGCAACTATTGAAGAAAAAGATGGAAAACACTACATTATTGTTGATGAAGTTCCTTATGGTGTAAATGTTTCTGACTTAAAATCAAAAGTTGCTGAACTTGTTCATAATAAGATTATTGATGGTATTGCTGATTATCATACAGATTTAAAAAATGGCGTTAAGATAACAATTACTTTAAAAAAGGATGCCAATCCACAAGTAGTTCTTAACAATTTATATAAACATACTCAATTTCAAATGAGTTATGGTATCATTTTCTTAATGATTGATAATCAAGTACCTCGTACTTTAGGCCTAAAAGATATTATTTCTAAATATTTAAATTTCCAAGAAGAAGTTATTATTAGAAGAACAAAATTTGAATTAGATAAGGCTGAAAAAAGAGTTCATATATTAGAAGGTTATAAGATTGCGCTAGATAACTTAGATGATTTTATTAAAATTATTAGAGAATCTGAGACAGATATAATTGCTAAAGAGCAATTAATGAGCAAATATGGCTTAACTGATGTTCAAGCTGATGCTATTCTTGAATTAAAACTTCGCCGTTTAACAGGTTTAGAAAGAGCTAAAATTGAAGAAGAATTAAAAGAATTATTGGCAAGAATTCAAGAATTAAGAGGAATACTTGCATCTAGAGAAAAAATTCTTGAAATAATTAAAAATGAATTGTTAGAAATTAAAGAAAAATACGCTGATGAACGTCGTACAAAGATTGATATGACCGCTATTGAATATATTGAAGACGAATCATTAATTCCAGAAGAGGATGTTATGATTATGTTAACCAATAAAGGTTATATTAAGAGAACAACTAACGAAACATTTAAGGTTCAAAACCGCGGTGGAGTCGGGGTTAAAGGACTTACAACTAACGATGAAGACTATGTTGAACATTTAATTAATCTTTCAACTCATGACTATATAATGTTCTTTACTAATAAAGGTAAAGTTTATAGATTAAAAGGTTATGAAGTACCAGAATTTAGTAGACATTCCAAAGGTATACCAGTTGTTAACTTATTGCAAATTGAAAAAGATGAAAAAATTAATTCAGTTATAAAAGTTAATAAAGATGATGATTATAAATATTTATTCTTTGCCACTAAGAAAGGTATAGTTAAGAAGACTAACATATCTGAATTTGAAAACATCCGTACAACTGGTAAATTATGTATAAATCTTAATGATGGTGATGAATTATTAGATGTTAAGAAGACTACTGGTGAAGACATTATTCTTTTAGGTAGTAGCAATGGTCGTATGGTTAAGTTTAAAGAATCAGAGATCAGAGCAATGGGTAGAACTGCAACTGGTGTAAGAGGAATTAACTTAGATGGTGCTAGTTGTATATGTTTTGAAGTCGTTAAAGAAGAATCAACAATAATTTTAGTAACAGAAAAAGGCTACGGCAAAAGAACAAATGTTTGTGAATTTAGACAAACAAAACGTGGTAGTAAAGGTGTTTTAGCCCTAAATGTTACTGAAAAAAATGGTAATTTAGTTGCTGTTAAAGTGGCAGAAGTTGATAAAGATATTGTTATAATGACTAATGCTGGTGTTACTATTAAATTACCAGTCGACCAAGTTTCATTATTAGGCAGAGTTACCCAAGGTTTAAGACTTATATCATTAAGGGACAATCAATTTGTTGCTACAATATCAATTGTTGATAAAACAAATGAAGAAGAAAAAGAAACGATTGAAGCAGAAAATAAAGAAGAAGTTAACAATGAATCTTCAAATGAATCTTCTGAAAATGATAAAATAGAGTAATTTAAATGCTCTATTTTTTTGTTACATGAAACATAGATATAGGTCAGAAATATTTCCCGGGAAATATTTCTGACCGGTAATGTATATTTTAAAAGTTCTATTTTTAACTATTTATTGCTATTATGAATAGGAATCTGTTAATTTAAATAATCTCATCGATTATTATTTAAACAAAGCACTTTTTAAACTTTTTAAAGCCAATATATTATTATTGATTTGTATTTCAATGTTTCACGTGAAACATTGAAATAAGAATAAGATCACAATTATTTCCCGGGAAATAATTTGTAGGTAAAAAATTATTAAAAATTAATCTTGCAAATCATCGGTCAAAAAGCATTATAAATGATTTGGCCGGTATAAATCATTTAAAAATTAGAAAAATTAACAATAATTTCCATGAAAAATATGTTTATATAATTCACAATGTTTCACGTGAAACATTGTTTAAAAAAATATTTCCCGGGAAATATTTTTTTAAAGATTAATTTAATTATTATTCATTATATGTATATTTTAACATTTATATATTTTTTATATAAATAATTACATGAATGATAATGAAAGTGCTTTTTATAGCCTAATAAGCCGCATATAATTATATCTTTCAATGTTTCGTGTGAAAAATTGAAAGAAAAAGGATGCAAAAAATTGTGTAAATAATTAGTGGTGATAATGATAATAACTAAAAATGCTTGTAAAACTTTTAAAAAGTATGAAATTTATATGATTTCAAATTATTTTTCTATAGAATATATTACTATAATATATCTTTAATGTATAATCACAATGTTTCACGTGAAACATTATAAATAATTAAATTGAATTATAAAAAAATATATGATATTATTTTTATGCACAACAAATATATCGTAAACTGGTCAGAGTTGGAAGACAGCAGCCACATCGGTCCCTATTTGTGTGTGCTTTTTTATTGGAGAATTAACTATGGATGAAAAAATATTAAATGAACTTTATAAAGAAACTTTAAAAGCATATAAGAGAAATGAAATACCTGTTGGTGCTATTATAATTAAAGAAGACAAGGTTATAGCAAAGGCTCATAATAATCGCCAAAATAACCACAATATTTTAGGACATGCAGAAATACAAGCAATAATAAAAGCTGAAAAGAAAATTAAAGATTGGCGATTAAATGGGTATACTATGCTTGTAAATTTAGAGCCTTGTGAATTGTGTCAAAGAGTTATAAAAGAATCTAGAATAGACAAAATATGTTATATATTAAAATCAAAAAATAATGCTAAAATAATTGCTAACTTAGAGCAAACAAACGTATGCGAAGATTGGCAAAAGAAATTTCAACAATTAATGGATAATTTTTTTAGTAATTTACGTAAAAAATAGTGAAAATAATGCTTTAGTCGTGATATAATTTCTATGAAAGGAAACTTACATCATGAAATATAAAGTTCTTTATCGAAAATATCGTCCAGATTCATTTGAAACAATAATTGGCCAAGATTATATAGTAAAAACTTTAAAAAATTCAGTATTGAATAATAAGATTTCACATGCTTATATATTCTCTGGACCGCGGGGAACGGGTAAAACAACAACTGCAAAGGTCTTTGCTAAAGCAATTAACTGTTTAAACCCTCAAAATGGATCACCTTGTGGTGAGTGTGAATTTTGTAAAAACTTTGCTGAAAATCCAGATATAATTGAAATAGATGCTGCATCTAACAATGGGGTAGATGAAATAAGAACTTTAATAGATAATATAAAGTTAACGCCATCAAATGGTAAATATAAAGTTTATATCATTGATGAAGTTCATATGTTAACTGTTAGTGCTTTTAATGCTTTATTATTAACATTAGAAGAACCACCAGCTCATGCCGTATTTATACTGGCAACAACTAACATTGAAAATGTTCCTATAACAATACTATCTCGCTGTCAAAGATATGATTTTCAAAAAATAAAAAAAGAAAATATTTTAAATCGATTAAAAGAGGTTTGTGAAAAAGAAAGTATTGATGCTGAAGAAGATGCTTTAATGGAAATAGCATCACTTGCTGAAGGCGGAATGCGTGATGCTCTAAGTTTATTGGATCAATTAGCAAAAAATGAAGGTAAAATAACGCTTGAATTAGTTGAATCACAAATAAAAACAATATCCCAAAAATCTGTTAATGATTTAGTTAATACAATTGAAAATGATAAATTTGAACAGTGTTTAAATTTTATTGATGAATTTAGAAATCGGGCAGTTGACTATAAAACATTAATAAAGAAAATGATTGATGTTTGTAGTAGTAAAGTAAAAAATATTCAAATTACCGGTCGAAAACAACGATTAAATGCGATTGATTATAAAAAGTTAGTTTTAGAATTAGCGGATAGTTTGTCAAAAATAAATATAAATGTTGATTCTTATACTATTTTAGAAATGATTTTAGTTGAGTATTTCACAAATGGTAATGTTCAAGAAAAGATAGAAGGAACTATAAAAGCAGAGTCACCTAAAATAGAAGAACCAGCTAAAGAAAAAGTGCAAAAAGAGGAAGTAGTAAAAGAAGATAACAATAGTAATGAGGAATTAATAAAATTAAGAATTAATAATTGTTTCTCAAATGCGAAGAAAGAATATTTAGAGAATATTAAACAAATTATTAGTAACTATTTATTAAAAACATCAGCTGGTAAAGGAAAATCTTTATTAGAGGATAGTCAAGTAGTCGCAGCATCTGATAGAAATGTAATATTAACATGTAATAATCCTCATAATGTTGAAAATGCTAATAAAAATCTTAAAGAAATAGAAAAAATTCTATTAAATGAGTGTAAGAGTGAATATAAAGTTATATTTATTTCAAATGAAAGATGGCTAGAAGAAAAGAAAAAATATATTGAAAATTTAAAAATAAAAAAGAATTATGAGTATATTGAGGAAAATACTGAAGATAATGATTCCAATGAGGTCATTAATTCAGTATTTGATATGAGTAAAGTTGAGATCATTTAAGGGAGGTGATATGAAATGAATATGCAAAATTTAATGGCTCAAGCACAAAGAATGCAAAGAGAGATAACACAAAAAAAAGAAGAACTAGAACAAATGAAATTTACAGGTAAATCTGAATGGGTTGAGGTTACATATAATGGTGCAAAAGAATTACAAGATATTAAAATTATAAAAGAAGGCACAATTGATGAAGATGATAAGGATATTTTAACTGATATGATTATAATCGCTACAAAAGATGCTTATATCCAAATAAATAAAGCAATGACTGAAAAATTAGGCCCTTATGCAGGTGCTTTAGATGGGTTGATGTAATATGATATATCCTAAATTGTTACAACAATTGATTGATTTTTATAAAAAAATGCCAGGAGTTGGTGATAAATCAGCTGAAAGAATGGCTTTAGCGACAATTGAATTACAAGATGATGTTGTAAAAGATTGTGCACAAACACTTCTTGATTGCAAAAGTCAATTACATAAATGTAAAATATGTGGTCATATCACTGATAAAGAGGTATGCGATATCTGTAATGATGATGCAAGAGATAAAAATTTAATATGTGTTATTGAAGATTATAAAGGTGTTTTTTCTTTTGAAAAGGTTGGTAATTTCAAAGGAGTGTATCATGTTCTAGGAGGCTTAATATCTCCAATGGACAGTATAGGGCCCAATGATATTAATATTGCTTCCTTAGTTGAAAGAGTAAAAAAACTAGAACATCCAGAACTAATATTAGCCTTAAAATCATCAATTGAAGGAGAAACAACAACCTTATATATTAAAAAAATATTTGAAAATACCAATGTCGTAATTTCTAGATTATCTTATGGTATTCCAATGGGTGCAGAGATTGATTATCTGGATATTATAACATTAGATAAAGCATTAGAAGATCGTAAAAAAATATCTGAATAAATATAGTTTTAAAAAATATATTTTATTAGGTGATAAAATGAAGATTAAATTAGGTACTATCCTAAGAAAAATTGTTTTTGCTTTTGGTATCATTTATGGTATAAATACAATGTTACAATCAGTAAACGTTTATTTACCTATAAATCTTATTACTATAAGTACAACAGCATTATTAGGAGTACCTGGTTTATTGTCATTATTTGCAGTCTTCTATATTATATAGGAGGACATTATTAATAATACGGAGTTACATAATTTAATTGATTATTATAAAGAAAAAAAATTAGCTCATGCTTATTTAATTTCCACTAATAATATAAATAAATGTATGGAAGTTCTTTTAAATGTTATAAAGAACATTTTTTGCGTTAATGAATTTCAAGATAAATGTAATAAGTGTTCTTTATGCCATTTAATAGATTTAAATAATTTGCCTAGCCTAAGAATTATTGAACCTGATGGCCAATTTATTAAAAAAGACCAGATATTAGAGTTAAAGCATTTATTTTCCAAAGATTCTCTTTATACTAAAGAATCAATTTATATAATCAAAAATGCGGAAAGAATGAATAAAGATTCCGCTAATACAATGTTAAAGTTTTTAGAGGAACCTACGAGTGATGTAATTGGCTTTTTTATAACTAATGAAAAAGATAATGTTATGTTAACAATTCAAAGTCGCTGTCAAATAATTGAAGTTGATTTTGAAAATGACGATAATGAAACTTTAAACCTAACTAACGATGAATATAATTACTATTTAGATCTAACAAAAACTTATTTAGAAAATATTGAAATAGAAAAAAAGAAATTAATTTTGTATAATAAAGAATATCTAAGTGATTTAGATAAAGATAAAATAACAATTATTTTGAAAATAATGTTAAAAAAATATCAAGAATTATTAGAGGCAAAAGTCAAAAATAAAACATTAACTGGTGATTTTACATTTTTAAATAAACTCAGTTATAACAATGTTAAAGGCAAGTTAGATTTATTAATTGAGTGTTTAAAAGAAATTACTTATAATGTTAACTTAGAACTATTCTTAGATAAATTTGTATTAAAGGTAGATGAGATAAATAATGAAATTATATAGTGTAGTGTTTAAAGAAAATGGTAAAAGTTATTATTTTAATGGCAATGATAATTTAGAGGTTAATACTAATGTCATTGTCGAAACTGAAAAAGGCTTACAATTTGGTAAAATCAATAATATTATTTCAGATGCATCTGATAAAGATAAATATAAAGACATACATAGAGTGGCAACTAAAGAGGATACTGATAATTACTATAAATTACTTAAAGATAATGTTAAGGCTTTAGAAAAATGTAAGGAATTTGTTAAAACCTTAAATTTAAATATGCGAGTTATCAGTGCCGAATTTACTTTTGATAAGTCCCAATTATTCTTTAATTTTACTTCTGATGAAAGAGTAGACTTTAGGGAACTTGCTAAGAAATTAGCGGGTGTATATCATACTAGAATTGAACTTAGACAAATTGGGGCAAGAGATAAAGCTAAAGAAGTTGATGGTATTGGTGTATGTGGTGAACGCATTTGCTGTGCTAGATTTTTAAATCATATTGATGCTATTTCTATGAATATGGCTAAAAATCAAAATTTAGCCCTTAACCCTTCTAAAATTAATGGTTTATGTGGAAGACTATTGTGTTGCCTACAATATGAAGATGATAATTATATTGAGTGTAGTAAAGGTTTACCTCAAGTTGGAGATGAGGTTAAAACCGATAAAGGAACTGGTGAGGTAATCAGTGTTGATGTTTTAAATCGAAAATATAAAGTTTTAATCGGTAGTGATAAAGAAGAAATAGAGATTAAATAATGGAAAATATTGTACTTAATGATTTATTTGATTATGAAAATTTGAAAATATATCAAAATAATAAAGGCTTTAAATTTTCAATAGATTCGATTTTACTTGCAGAATATGTAAAAATTACTAATAGATCTAAAAAGATATTAGACTTATGTACAGGTAATGCGGTAATTCCTTTAATTTTAACAACTAAAACTACCGCTTTAATTGATGCTTTTGAAATTCAAGAAAATATCTATAACTTAGCCAAAATGAGTGTAGAATATAATAAGAAAGATAAACAAATTAGTTTATATAATGCTGATATAAAGGATATAAATGAGTTTGTCAAAAATAAGAAATATGATATAATTACTTGTAATCCGCCTTATTTTAAAGTAGATAATTTAGATTTTACTAATTTAAGTGAGTCTTTAGCAATTTCAAGACATGAACTAAAAATAAATTTGGAGGAAATATTTAATATAGCCAGTAAACATTTAGATACTAAAGGTGAATTTTATTTAGTCCATAGAGCATCTAGATTAGATGAAATCATTATTACCGCAAGTAAATATCATTTAAATGTTAAAAATATTGAATTAATAAAAACGACTAAAGATAGTAAACCTTATATGGTATTGGTAAGATGTATCAAAGATGCTGGTTTTGGTGTTAAAATAAATGATATAAAAAATATTGAGGGTTTAAAAACATATCAAAATATGTTTAAGGAGGACTTATGAAATTAATTGTTGGCCTAGGAAATCCGGGTAGAGAATATAAAAATACTCGTCATAATGTTGGTTTTATGATTTTAGATAATTATTTAGGTAAGGTTGATTGGAAGAATAAAATGGAAAGTCAATTATATATTTGTGAAAAAGATAATGAACAAATTATTTTCATAAAACCACAAACATATATGAATTTATCTGGAATTGCTGTATCAAAAGTAGTTAATTATTACAAAATAAAAGTAAACGATATATTAGTAATACAAGATGATTTAGATATGGAACCAGGTACATATAAAGTAAAATGTAATAGTTCTTCTGGTGGACATAATGGTATTAAATCTATTATATCTGCTCTTAATACTGAAGAGTTTGCAAGATTAAAAATTGGCATTGGTAAAAATAAAGCAATTCCCGTTGATAGTTATGTAATAGGTAAATTTAGTAAAGAAGAACTTGCGTTAATTGAAAATAATTATGATAAATTTAATGAAATAATAGATACATTTATAAAAAATGGTGTAATTAATTAGTAAAAAGGAATTAAATTATGGACTTTAAAGATTATTTTAACTTTAAAAATGGTGATATAACATATGGGTTAACTGATGAGTTAATTGCTTTTTATATGGTTGAATTATATAAAAGTACTAAACAAAATGTTATATTCGTAACCAGTAATCTTTATGAAAGTAATAAATATTATAATTTAATTAATACCCATACTGAAAATTGTGAATTATTCCCTATGGACGATTTTATTACCTCAAAAGTAGTTGCAATGTCCCCAGAATTTCAACTAGGTCGTTTAAATGTTTTAGATAATTTAAAAGTTAAAAAGGAAATAATTGTCACTAATTTAATGGGATATCTAAAATATTTACCCAAAAAAGGTGTAAATAATGAATTAAATTTAACCATTAATAAAGAAATAAAAAGAGAAGAATTAATCGATTATTTAGAACAAAATGGTTATCACCGTGAATCTTTGGTAACTACATCTGGTGAATATTCTATTCGTGGTTTTATTATCGATATCTTTATTATTAATGAAAATCACCCAATTAGAATTGAATTTTTTGGCAATAACATAGAGTCATTACGATATTTTGACGAAAATACTCAAAGAAAAATTGAGGATGTTAATACTATTACAATCAAACCTTTCCAAGAAGTTATTACAACAGATACTAGTTCTTTATATGATTATACCGATAATGGTATAGTAGTTTATCTTAATAAAGAACAAATAAATGTGGCTTATAAAAATCTATGTAATGAAATTGCTGATTATAATTCCGCTAATGAATTAAATGAAAAGTATATGTTTGAACTTGGTGAAATAAAACCTAATTATGAACTATATATAGATACAATTAATAACCCAACTAATAATGCCTCTAGTTTATTACCAGCCTTTAATGAAAACTTTGAATACTTAAAAGATACTGTTTATAAATGGGAAAAAGAAAATAAACAAGTTTATTTCTATTTATCTAAAGATAGTGAAATTAAAACTATTAAAAAGTTATTACCAAGTGCAAAAATAATAAAAGAAAAAATAAATAAAGGTTTTATATTTAATAATGTTGTATGTATTGGTGAAAGTGATATAGGTATTCATGTTGAAGTACAAAATAAATATAAAAATAATTTACATATTGGTAAAAAAATAAAGAACTATAATGACTTAGAAAAGGGTGATTATGTAGTTCATTTAAATCATGGTATTGGTATATATAATGGTTTAGTTACCTTAACAAAAGACGGAGTACAAAAAGATTATATTCAGTTACTTTATGAAGGTAATGATAAAATTTATATTCCTGTAGAAAAAATTAATTCAATTTATAAATATTCTAGTAAAGACGGCGCTGTTCCTAAATTAAATAAACTAAATTCTGCTAGTTGGGCTAAAACTAAAACTTATATTAAAGCAAAGGCTAAAGATATATCGAAAGAATTACTTGAGTTATATCAAAAAAGAGCAAGTATCATTGGTACTCCTTATAAAGATTATCCAGAACAAGAATTATTTGCTAAATCTTTTGCTTATACAGAAACAAGAGATCAAGCTAAATCTATCGCTGAAATTAATCAAGATTTAAATAGTAAAATACCAATGGATAGACTTTTATGTGGGGATGTTGGCTTTGGTAAAACCGAAGTTGCTATGCGGGCTATATTTAAAACTGTTATTAATAATATGCAAGTAATGTATTTATGCCCAACTACTGTTCTTGCAAAGCAACAATATAATGTTATTAAAGAAAGATTTAAAGATGTCCCAGTAGAAATTCGTCTTCTTAATAGATTTACCACCCCAAAAGAGACTAAATATATTATTGAAAATTTAGAAAAAGGAACAATTGATATTTTAGTAGGTACGCATCGGATCTTAAGTGAAGATATTAAACCACAAAAACTAGGTTTATTAGTGGTTGATGAAGAACAACGATTTGGGGTAAAACATAAAGAAAAAATTAAAGAGTATAAAAATGATGTCAATGTTTTAACTCTATCAGCAACCCCTATTCCCCGTACTTTAAAAATGGCTTTATCTGGTTTAAGAGATTTATCTATAATTGATACACCACCAGTTAATAGATATCCCGTACAAACTTATGTAGTTGAAGAACAAGACTTATTAATTAAAGATGCTATCTATAAAGAATTATCTCGTAAAGGTCAAGTATTTGTATTATATAATCGTATTGAAGATTTAGATAGAATAGTGGATAAAATATCTTCTTTGGTTCCAGAAGCAAGAATAACTTATGCCCATGGAAAAATGACTAAAGAAGAACTTGAGTCTAAAATGGAAGATTTTGTTGAATATAAATATGATATTCTAATTTGTACCACTATTATTGAAAATGGAATTGATATTGCTAATGCTAATACATTAATTGTGTTTGATGCAGATAGATTTGGCTTATCTCAACTATATCAAATAAGAGGCCGTGTTGGTCGTAGTGATAAAGTTGCTTATGCTTATCTTTTATATGATAAAAAGAAAATACTTAATGAAACTGCGATTAAAAGATTACAAGCCATTAAAGAATTTACTGAACTTGGAAGTGGTTATAAAATTGCGATGCGAGATTTATCTATTCGTGGTGCTGGTGATATCTTTGGTAGTGATCAAGCCGGTTTTGTCGACTCTGTCGGTATATCACTTTATATGAAATTAATTGAAGACGAACTTAAAAAAGCTAAGGGCGAATATGTTGAAGAAGAGGATGAAGATAATAAAAATCTAATCGAAGTAGCAACTCATATTAAAGATGAGTATGTAAGTGATGAGAGTATTAAAATTGAAATTCACCAAAAGATTAATGAAATTGATAGTATGGAAAAATTACAAGCCGTTAAGGAAGAACTTGAAGATAGATTTGGTAAAATTGACGGTGATATGGAAGTATATATGTATGAAGAGTGGTTTACTAATCTTTGTAAGATGTTAAATATTACAAAAATAAATAAAACTGATAAATATATTGAAATAGTGTTACCAGAGGAATTATCAAGTAATATTAAAGGTGATAAATTACTATTTGAAACTATGAGTATTTCTAATAAATTTAATTTAAAATATGTTCATAATAATATAATTATTACTCTATTCTATAAATCTTTAAATGAACATTATATTTATCCTCTTGTTAAATTATTAATTGCTATTAAAGATAATTAGTATAAAATTAGAAAAATATTTCACACTATAAAAAGGAGTGTGTAGTATATGACTAAAAGTGGAATTACTAGAAGAATTGATGAGTTAGGTAGAATCGTAGTTCCCAAAGAAATAAGATATAATTTAGGTATAAGAGATGGTGAGCCATTAGAAATATATACTAGTGATAATTCAATTATAATAAAAAAATATTCCCAAGTAGAGAATATAAAAGATTTAAGTCAAAATATCTGTAATATTATAAATGATGTCTGTAATTTAGAAATTTTAATAAGTGATAGAGAGAAAATAATTGCTAGTAGTAATAATTTAAAAGGTTTATTAGAGTCTAAATTAGATACAAAATATAAAGATTTAATTGATAATAGAGAGTCTTATATAAGTGATAGTGAAGATATAATATTTAATATTCATGCTTATCTTACTATCATACCTATTATTACCTCTACTGATTGCAGTGGTCTTATAATAATATTTTCAAAACAAAAACAAGAAGAAAATATCAAATATGCTAAAATAGTTCAAAAGTTAATAGTGCAAAAATTAGATATTGCTTAAATTTATTGTTGAGAACTTAATTGTTTTCAACATTTTTTTATTTAGTAAAATCATGTTCTTTAAAAAATTCTTCAAATGGTATATTTAAAACTTTACTTATACTTGCAACAACTGTTATAGAAAATGTTTGTTTTACTTTTTCACTTTCTATATTTGAAATTAATGTTCTAGACACATCACATAACTCAGCCAATTTTTCTTGGGTAATTCTTCCGTATCTATCCGTATATTTAGAGTTATTATGTATTCTATAATACTTTATATTTCTTGAAATTCTTAAAAATATTTGGTCCAATTCTTCATTTGTTATCATATTTTTCACCTTTATATTTATAATTATTCTATATAAATAAAAGAACTTCTACAAACTATATATATAATAAATGACACTATATGTTTGCAAAATAATATAATCTGTGATATATTTAACTTGGATAGAGTGTGATAAAATGAAGAAAATAGTGGGTATTTTAATAGTAATTTTATTAGGTGTATGTTTGTTAAAACCAAAAGAAAAGGAAAAGTTAGATAATGTCATATTGAAACAAGAGGTTAATAATAAAACATTTGCTATGTATAAAGAAGAAGGTGATAGTTATGTTCCAGTGGTAGACACTAAATTTCCAGAAGGCTATGCTTTAAATGTAACGAAGTCAAATTGTATAGATAATAATGGCAATGAAATAAAAGATGCGTTAAGTTATGAAAATGGAGAAGTTACAATAACCAGTGGGAAAACAATTTATTGTTATTTATATTTTGATAAAACTCTTGGAGTTGAGATAAAAGAAAAAGAACCGAAAGGTTTAAAAACAGATGCTATAAGAGGAGCAATGTATAGATATCAAGGTCAAGCAAAAGATGAAAACAATAATGAATTAGTAAATAATTATATATGCTTTGGAACAAGCGATTTGAAAGAATGTACAGCTAATCTAGATAAATATATGTACAGAATAATAGGAATAGAGGCATCTACTGGAAGAGTAAAAGTAATAAAGAAGGAAGCATTAAATAAAACAATAAATTGGTATGATAACTATGATGAAGATATAGAATTTCCCAAAAGTAATATATATAATGCAATAAATGGAGAAGATTTTTTAAAAAACAAGGAATATATTCCAAATGGATGGATAGATAAAATATCAGATAATACATGGATATACGGAGATATGCGGAGTATTGATTCATTAGAAGCAAATCAAACTGGAGAAGAATTGTATAAAATCGAAAATGGTCAAAAAGAAACCCAATGGTATAATCATGCAACCCCAGATACTCCAAATGTACAATCAGCAAAAGTAAATAATGAAATATCCAAGCATAAGGGGGAAATAGTATATTATACAGAAGAAAGTGGAACTTGGACAGATACATTTACTGGAAAAGTAAGTCTAATGTATCTTCATGATTATTATTACTCAGTAAGTGATGAAACTAACAGCGAAGATTGTGGAAACGACAGTGAGTGTAAGACAAGCTGGATATATTTAAGTCAAAATGATATTAATGCGCCGAGTTGTAATGAATGGACAATGTCGCGCTATGGTTGGGATATTAATGGTGGTTGGTTCGTTGGGCACGATGTGGGTAGTACAGGCTATACGGGCAATTCGTATGCGATTAGCGTTTTTTCCGTGCGTCCAGTCTTCTATCTTACATCCGTAAATCAATTATCGGGTGGAATTGGAACATTAGAAGATCCTTTTATCATAAAATCTTAAAATATTTCAACTTGAATTGCTATTTAACTTGTGTTAAACTTAACTTAATTAACGAGGAATTTGTTAAAAGGTAATTATGAATTATTTAAAGAGAGTTAGTATTTGGTGTAAGCTAATAATATGAAATAATTAGGTATGGGCAAAGGAGTTAAATCGCAGAGGTGCGTTAAAATATTAAGTGTATGATTTAATCATAAATAAGGGTGGTACCACGGGTAATACTCGTCCCTACTTTTATTTATGATTTTTATTTTGGAGGTAAATATGGATAGATATTTTGAAAAGATAAGTTTTGAACAATTTAAAAAAGATATTAAAAATGACAGAAAGTTATATGAAGAATATCAATTACCAGTAAGAAAAACAAAGCATAGTGCTGGATATGATTTTAAAGCCATTGAAGATTTTGAGATTGCACCCGGTGAGGTAAAGAAAATTCCTACTGGTTATAAGGCAAAATATTTAGAAGACGAAATGCTTATAATAGTAGTAAGAAGCAGTGTTGGTTTTAAATATAATGTTCGTATGACTAATCAAGTAGGTATTATAGATAGTGATTTTTATAATAACGAAGAAAATGAAGGTCATATGTTTGTATCTTTACAAAATGAAGGAGATAAAGTATTTAAAGTAAAAAAAGGTGAAGGTTATGCTCAAGGAATTTTTGTTAAGTATCTAACTTGTGGTGAAGAGGTTGATACGAAGAGAACTAGTTGGACTGGTAACCCAAAAAAGGAAGGAAATGAAAATGAATAAAAAATATTATATTACAACCCCAATTTATTATCCCAGTGCGGAATTTCACATTGGTCATTGCTATACAACAATTATTGCTGATGCAATTGCAAGATATAAAAGACTTGCTGGCTATGATGTTTTTTTCCAAACGGGAACTGATGAACACGGGCTAAAAATTGAAACTAAGGCTAAAGAAAAGGGAGTAACTCCTAAAGAATATGTTGATGAGATTATTGCTAATGCAAAAGATTTATGGCAACAATTAAATATTTCTTATGATTATTTTATTAGAACAACTGATGAGCATCACATGACAAGAGTTCAAGAAATATTTAAAAAGTTATATGATAAAGGTGATATTTATAAAGGAGAATATAAAGGGCTTTATTGTGTACCTTGTGAGTCTTTTTGGACTGAAAGTCAATTAGTTGACGGAAAATGTCCAGATTGTGGTAGAGATGTTAACTTAGTTGCAGAAGAAGCATACTTTTTTAGATTAAGTAAGTATCAAAAACAATTAGAAGATTTTTATGAACAAAACCCCGATTTTATTGCACCAGTTTCGCGAAAAAATGAAATGTTAAATAATTTTATCCGTCCGGGGCTAGAAGATTTATGTGTATCAAGAACTAGTTTTAAATGGGGAATACCAGTTACTTTTGACGAAAAACATGTTATTTATGTTTGGATAGATGCATTAACTAACTATATTACTAGTTTAGGTTATCCAGATATTACTCCAGAATTTGAAAAATATTGGCCAGCTGACTTACATTTAGTTGGTAAAGAAATAGTTCGTTTCCATACCATTATTTGGCCAGCCTTATTAATGGCTTTAGATTTACCATTACCTAAAAAAGTATTTGGCCATGGTTGGTTAATTATTGACGGTGGTAAGATTAGTAAAAGTTTAGGTAATTATAAAGATCCAAGAGAATACATTAATGCTTATGGTGTTGATGCAGTTCGTTATTTTGCTTTAAGAGAAGTACCTTTTGGTAGTGACGGCAATTTTTCTGAAAGTTCTCTTATTACAAGAACTAATGCTGATTTATGTAACATTTTAGGTAATTTGGTAAGTAGAACTATTCAAATGGGTATTAAATATTTTGACGGTAATGTTAAAAACCCTAAAGTTTATGCTGACATAGACGAAGATTTAAAAAATAGTGTTAATACTTTAAAAGATAAAGTTGACCAAAAAATAGAAGAATTAAAAATTAATGAAGCTTTAGAGGAAATCTTTGATGTCCTTCGTAAATGTAATAAATATATTGACGATACAACACCTTGGGTACTTGCTAAAGACGAGGAAAACAAGACAAGATTAGAAACAGTTTTATATAATTTACTTGAGGCAATTAGAGTATGTGCAACAATACTTCAAGCATTTATTCCCGAAACTGCTGATAAAATCTTTAAAGGTTTAAAGATAGATAATAATAATTTTGATAATATATATGAAAGTGTATTTGAATATCAATTAGGTAGTGAAAAACCCGCAAACTTATTTGAAAGGATCAAAGAGGAATAATGTTTACTGATAGTCATTGTCATATTTATTCCGAATATTATCCTAATATTGAAGAGGCTATCAATAATGCAGTAAGTAATAAAGTAAATAGATTTCTTAATAATGGCTGTGATAGAAAAACTTGTGAAGAGGTCTTAAAACTAATAGATATTTATCCTAATATGTATGGTGCTATAGGTATTCACCCAGAAAATGTTAATGATTATAAGATAGATGATTTAAAATTTATTGAAGATAATTTAAATAATAAAAAGGTTGTAGCAATTGGAGAAATAGGACTTGATTATCACTATACTAAAGAGGATAAAGATAAACAAATAAGTTTATTTGAAAAAGAATTATCTTTAGCGGAAAAATATAATATTCCTGTAATAATTCATAGTAGAGATGCAACACTAGATACATTAAATATTTTAAAAAAATATAAAGTTAAAGGTATAATTCACTCTTTTTCTGGTAGTCTAGAAACTGCTTTAGAGTATATTAAAATGGGTTATTTACTAGGAGTTAATGGGGTTATTACTTTTAAAAATGCGAAGATTAAAGATGTTTTTGCAAAAATATCTTTAGAGTCTATAGTTTTAGAAACAGACTCACCATATTTAACACCAGAACCTTTTCGGGGACACTCAAATGAACCTGCTCATATTATAGAGATTGCTAAATTTATCTCAGACTTAAAAGGTGTAAGTTTAGAAAGTCTTGCTAAAATAACAAATAATAATTTAAATAAAATGTTTAATTTTAATGTTGATAACTAGTAGGTTTTCAACATTTTTTCTTGCACTATAAAAGTAGTTAAGGTAAAATAATTTTTGTTGGTGAAAAAAATGGTTAGAAAAAATAAATTAAAAAGTTATTTACAAAAAGAAATTAGAAATGTTGATGAAGAAAATAAAAGAAGAGAAAATAAGGCTTTAGAGTTAATGAATAAAGAAAAAGAATTATTTAATACTTTAGGCTTGCCTTCTAATCAAAATAGTGAAGAGTTAGTGGATATTTGGTTTACTTATTTTTTAGATAGTTTATATAAACCTATTTTAACTTTAATTGCATATCATATATTTGAACTTCAAGACTCGACTTTTCAAGTTAGGTTACAAGAAGGAGTAAGCATTGAAAATGTTATGTTATTAGAGAAAATTAATGAATTTTTAACAAGCTATAATTTAGGTAGTATTCAAACAAGAGAGGTAGTAAACTATCAAGAATATACTACTAAAGGTTATTTAGCAGGTAATATTGAAATTAGATTTAGAACAACACTAGAAAATTTAATTGAAGCCTATGATATGGAAATAAGTAAAATTACTAGTAATTTTGTTGATAATAGATATAAAAAATATATTAGAAATAAGAGAAAATAGATATTTTGACAAATAACACTATCTTTTGTATAATTTATATAGCATAAAAGAAGGTGAAAGATGAAAAACATTATTTTAAACACTATAAGATTTAGTCTATTAATTGTTTTTGTTGTCATCTCTTCAAGTTATGTTCATATAATGGAAAATAAAACTTATAGTAATAATATTAATAAAAATGTTAATTTATCTACCATGGCTTTAAAAGTTGATGAATTTAAAAGTAATGATATTTATAGTGTTAAAGATACATTTACTGGTGATTTAACTGGTTATGTTTATAATTGTCCATTATGTAATGGTCATTTAGGTTGTTTATATAATTATAATGTTATGGACGGTACTACTACCTATGATGATGAGGTATATGGTAAAGTAAGAATAGTAGCATCTTCTAAAAATTTAGCGTGTGGAACTATTGTTAGATTTAATACAGATAGAATTTCTAATGATCCAGTGTATGCCATTGTTTTAGATCGTGGCGTTTATGGTAATGCTCTAGATTTATTAAGTGAAGATTTAAATTATGCTTTAACTCTTGGTAGAAGCACTATAACTTACGATGTATTAAGGGAAGGATGGGGTAAATAAGCCCCTTTTTTATTTATGATGAAAGCAAAGAAAAGTTTAGGTCAAAATTTTTTAATTGATAATAATGTTATTAAGGAAATTAGTGGTGCAATTAATGCGAGTGTTAATGATTTAATTATTGAGATAGGTCCCGGAAGAGGTGCTTTAACTAAAGAGTTAAAAGAAAAACATGCTAATTTAATATGTTATGAAATAGATACTGATTTAAAACCATATTTAAATAGTTTAGAAGATGATAGTACAATAATTAAGTATCAAGATATTTTAAATAGTAATATAGAAGAAGATATTAAAGATATAACTTATAATAATTTATATATTGTCGGTAATTTACCTTATTATATAACGACACCAATTATAAAATATTTAATTAATTTAAATATAGATATTAAAGAAATGGTATTTATGGTGCAAGAAGAAGTAGCGGATCGTTTTTCTTCCATGCCCGGTAGTAAAGATTACAGTGCAATTACCCTATATTTAAATTATTATTATCAAGTAGAAAAATTATTTAGGGTTAGTAAAAAATGTTTTAACCCAATACCTAAAGTAGAAAGTGCAATAATTAAACTTAAAAAAAGAGAAAATAGACCAAATGTTAATACTGCTAAATATTTTGCTTTATTAAGTGATGCTTTTAAAATGAAAAGAAAAACTTTAAAAAATAATTTAGCTAATTATGATTATTCAAAAATACAAGCTGTGTTAGATAAGCATGGTTTAAGTAGTAATGTAAGAGCAGAACAAATAAGTGAAGAGATATTTGTAGAAATTGTAAATAATCTATAAAATTCTAGAGAAAAGCGCTATAAAAAGTGCTTTTTTTATGGTTAAAAACATATATTTTACTGGTGATATTTGTGGATATTAATAAAGGGGATTTTGTGACAAGGAAAAGTTATAATCACGATACAGTTTTTAAAGTTATAAATATCAAAGATGGAATATATTATTTAAAAGGTGCTGAGGTAAGATTATATGCTGATAGTGATTTTAACGATTTAGTTAAATGTGAAAAACCAAAAGAAGAAGATTTTAAAGAAGAAGATAGAAATAGTAAAATTAAAGATAAAGAAAAAGACGATTATTTTTATTTACCCGGTAAAATCTTACATATAGATGGCGATAATGAATATTTAGAAAAATGTTTAAAGTTTTATAAATATGCAGGAGTTTATGCCATTGGGAAAAAGATTAAAGAAGAAGATATGTATGAACAAGTGGTTTTATTATTAAAAGAATATAAACCAGATATTTTAATTATAACTGGTCATGATGCTTATTATAAGAAAAAAGGTAGTATTACCGATAACGAAAACTATAAAAATACCAAAAACTTTATTAAAGCAGTAAAAGCAGCCAGAAATTATGAGAAAAGCCATGAAAAATTAGTGATTATCGCGGGTGCTTGTCAAAGTAATTATGAAGAATTAATTAAAGCGGGAGCTAATTATGCATCTAGTCCAAAAAGAGTTAATATTCATGCTTTAGATCCAGCCATTATTGCGGTGACAATTGCCTTAACTGAAAGAAATAAAGAAATAAATTTAAAGGAAACCTTAGAAAAAACTAAGTATGGTAAAGATGGTATGGGAGGTATCATGGGTAATGGTCTTATGTATGTGGGGTATCCAAGATAATGAATATTGATTTAGTAAAAGAAAAAATTAATCAAAATTTAAATAAAAAAGTTGTTGTTACTGTGTATGGGCTTCGTAATAAAATAAATCGTTATGAAGGAATTTTATATAAAACTTACCCTAATATTTTTAGTATCATTAATAATGGCGTAGAAAAAAGTTTTTCTTATAATGACTATATAACTGGGGATATTAAAATTAAATTCTTCTAATTCATTAGTGCCAAATTTTGTTAAAAATAGTTGCAAAATGCTAGTTAATGATTTAAAATTAAATTAGATTGTGAAAGTCAAGATAAGGAGTGAAAATTTATGGAAATTACTAAAGTACGCGTTCACAAAGTTGATAGAGAAGGTTCTAGACTTAAGGGTTATGCAACTGTAACTATTGACGATTGCTTTGTTGTAAGCAATATTAGAATTATAGAAGGAGAAAACAGATTATTTTGCGCTATGCCTAGTCGTAAAGTAAATGATGATAAATTTGAAGATATTGTTCATCCAACTAATGCTGAAACAAGAGAAATGTTTGAATCTAAAATTTTAGAAGAATACAATAATCCAACAACTGATGCTGAATAAGGTATATTATGACTCAAGAAGTTTATGAAAAAATATATAATCATGTAGTTAATTCTTTATATGATCCAGCATTTGGGCTTAGAATTAAATATACAAGTGAAAATGCTACTAGAGAAATAGACGAAGCATTAAACTTACAAGTATATGAATATATGGTTAGTGATAAAGTACAAGAAAAAGCTATAGTTGATAGAATAATTGCTCAAGGTGTAAAACTTGCTCAAAGTTTTCAAAATACAATTACAGCAGAAAATTTAGAAAGCTTTTTAACTCTATCAGTGTTGGATAGAATGGCTAGAGATGCATTTAATGCAATTCGTGCTGAAGAAGAAGCCAAAAAAGAATCAATGAATCAACAACCAAAAAAATGACCTCAATGGTCATTTTTTAGTTGAAAGTATCTTTGAATAATTTTCTAAACTTTTCTAAATCAAAATCAGTTGAAACATATATATTACTTTTAGAGGTTAAGGTTATTTCACAAATACCCTTATCTGGGCCTTCTGTTATTACATTAGCATTACATGGGGTAAATTTAACTATAGACTCATCAATAATAGAGGCAATAGTAGTAGGATCTGGTGTACCTAAACCAACAGTGCCATATCTTTCATAACTAAATTCCATATATTTTTTAGCAATTAAATTTAAAAATCTTGATATTAACTCATCTGAATTTGCTAAACTTTCAATGTAATCTTTTTCAATAAATGATTTAACCCCAATTTCGTGAGTAACAGCTTTAATATTTTTAAAAGGTGATGTGAACACTAATTTAGCACCTTCCGGATCAACTGATACATTAAATTCTAAGTAAGGTTTTTCATGGGCATTAACATAACTTGTTCCCATAACAATGACATGTTTTAATCTTTTTGGTAAATCTTTGTCTTTTCTTATGGCATTTGCTAGATTAGTAAGTGGGCCTAAACAAACAAAGGTTAAATTTCCTTTGTATTTTTTCGATGCTTTAATAATAAAGTCTTCCGCGCTAATGTTTTCAAATTTTCTTTTATTATTGTTTGGGAAAATAGCATAACCTAAACCATCTTTGCCATGAACTTTAGCTCCCTTTTCGAAACAACCTTCATTAGTAATTTCCCCCTTATATATTTTTATGTTAGTATTTAAGAAATCTTCAATAACCCCAATATTTTTAAAAGCATTATCAAGAGGAATATTACCAGTAGCAATGGTAAAACCAATGACATCTAAATTGTTTTTAAGCCCAAGCATTATGGCAATAGCATCATCGATTCCTGGATCAGTATCAATTATATATTTCATAATATCACCTACTAATATTATATATTAATTTTATGATATAGCCAAAATAAAAATCATTAGTTGACATTTGTTCTAAATAGAGGCATTGAAGCATATTTTGTTTTAGGAGGCAATATGGAAAATATTATGGATGTTACAAGTTATGGTAGTCATGAAATAAAAATAACCGATAGAAGCATTATAAGTTTAACAGGTATCAATAAAATATCTAGTTTTGATGATCAAGAATTTTTAATGGAATCTAATATGGGTGTCATTTTACTTAAGGGTGAAGGATTAGAAATAGTTAAATTAGATACTCATGATGGTAATGTCAAAATAAAAGGGAAATTATCTAGTTTTGCATATATTGAAAATATTAAAAAGAATAAAGAAGAAAGTTTATTATCCAAATTGTTTAAATAATGAATAGTAATTTACAATTAATATCTTTTATTGTTTCATTTGGCTTTGGTATCTTTTTCTATTACTTAACTATATTAAACTTTTATTTAATTAAAAAATTTAAAGTAATAATTCAACATATTTTAACATTTATTTATACCATTGATATGACTATAATTTATATTATTATAATGTATCATTTAAATAAAGGGTATTTTCATATTTATTTTATTATCATGGTCTTTATTGGCTTTTTTACTGGCTTTATTATAAAAGAAAAATTTGGTAGTAAAATTAATGTCAAGAGAATATTTAAGCATTGAATTTACTTTTTTAGTGTGGTAGTCTTTTAATAGATATGAAAATAGGAAGATTATTATGAAAGCTAAAAAGAGTAAAAAGGAAAGAAAAAGATTATTTCTTATTACTACGACAATTTTAACATTGTTAGTTGTTTTAGTTGGAAGCGTTTATAATGATTGGAAACAAATACTTAAAAATAGAAAAGCTGAAGTTGAACTTTCCAGTGAGTATGAAAATTTGCTTGCTGATGAAGATAAATTAAATGCTGAAATCACTAAATTAGGTGATGATGAATATTTAGCAAGAATAGCCAAAGAAAAATATATGTTATCAAGTGAAGGAGATACTATAATTAAATGGAATTAAAAATAACAGCGAACACTGTTATTTTATTATTTCATCAATTAACCCATAATTTAAGGCATCAATTGGGTCCATAAAGTTATCTCTTTCTGTATCATTTTCAATTTGCTTTAAATCTTTATTAGTAACTTCAGATAAAATACGATTTAATTTATCTTTAATCTTTAAAATTCGCTCGGCGGCAATTTTAATATCAGTGGCTTGACCTTGGGTTCCCCCTAAAGGTTGATGGATCATAATTTCACTATTAGGAAGACTGCATCTTTTACCCTTTGTCCCATTTGCTAAAAGAAATGCGCCCATCGATGCAGCAAGACCGATACAAATAGTTTTGACATCACTTTTAATATAATTCATTGTATCATAAATAGCCATCCCACTGGTAATTGAACCACCAGGAGAATTAATATATAAATAAATTTCATCATGATTTAAACTATCAAGATATAAAAGTTCAGATACAATAATACTAGCCATACTATCATTAATTTCCCCATTTAAAAAGACAATCCGATCATTTAACAAACGAGAATATAAATCATATGCATATTCTTTATTACTACTCTTTTCAATAACTGTTGGAATTATGTTCATTTTTTCACCTATAATTATAATATAAAAAAAGATAACTTTTTATTCAAAAAAAAGATAAATTATGTTACAATTACTTATAGTAAAGGGTTGGCATTATGGATAATATTACAATTACAAAAGATGGCATAAAAAAAGAATTTCCTAAAGGTACACAATTTCATGAAATATGTTCTGCATTTGGTATCAATAAAAATGTTTTAGGAGTTAAAATAAATAATGAAGTATTATCTTTATTTGATCATGCAAGAGAAGATGCCGAAATAACTTATATCGATTTAAATGATATTATAGGTAATAAAATATATAAAAGTGGTTTGGAATTTATCTTTGAAGTTTCCCTAAAAGAAGTTTTCCCAGAGTTAGAAATTACTTATCAACATAGTGTTCCTAAGGGCGTTTTAGGGGAAGTAATAGGTAATAAAATGTTGACTCAAGAAGATTTAACTAAAGTAAAAAATGCAATGGCTAAAATGATTTCAGAAGATATACCCCTAAAGAAATTAACTATTAAGAAAAAAGATGCAATTGATTTTTTTAAGAAAAACAAACAAGAAGAAAAAGCTCAAAATGTTCAAAGTATTCCCGATATAGTAGTTAGTCTATATGAATTAAAAGGAAACTATAATTATTTTTATTCTGATATGCCATATTCTACTGGTAGTATTACTGATTATGATATTGTTTATTTAGGAAGAAATAGAATAGTATTTGTTATTCCAAGTAAAATAACTGGTGGAGTATTACCTGAATATGTCCATTATGATAATATAATAAATTCATTTTTAATGGGTAAGAATTGGCTAGAAACATTAAATATGCAATATGTTACTTCCATTAATAACACTATTGGTAATGGTAGTATAAAAGATTTTATTAATTCTTGTGAATTATTATTTAATTTAAATATAGCAAAAGTTGCTAAAGAAATTAGTAATGATCGATCTGTTAAATTTGTTTTAATCGCGGGTCCGTCTTCTAGTGGTAAGACAACAACCTCAAAAAGATTAGCATCTTATTTAAGATTAGAGGGGTATGAGATTATTAGACTTTCCTTAGATGACTATTTTGTAAATAGAGAAGATACTCCCAAAAATGAAGATGGTGAATATGACTTTGAATGTTTAACCGCCATAGATTTGAAATTATTTAATGAAACATTATATAAACTTTTAAATCATGAAAAGGTTAGTGTACCAACATACAATTTTGTATCAGGTAAAAGAGAATATAATAATAACTATATTGAACTTAAAGAAAATAGTATTATTGTTATTGAAGGCTTACATGCCTTAAATGATGAATTATTACCGGGAATTGATCCAAAATATAAATATAAAATATATTTAAGTCCATTTATTCCCCTTAATATTGATAGACATAATTATATTTCAACAATAGATTTAAGATTAATAAGGAGAATTATTAGGGATAATAGAACTAGAGATAATGATGTAAGTACAACAATTGGTGAGTGGCAAATAGTTCGTAATGGCGAAGAAAAATATATTTTCCCATATATTCACCAAGCAGATACAATTATAAATACGGCACTCCCTTATGAAGTAGGAGTAGAAAAAGTTTATATTGAACCACTTTTGCGCTCTATTGGTGTTGAAAGTGAGTATTATACGGAAGCAAGAAGGCTACTTGATTTTTTAAAAGTATTTTACCCAATACCGGGAGAATATGTTAATAAAGATTCAATTTTAAGAGAGTTTATAGGAGGAAATTATGATTAAAGTTGCAATTAATGGTTTTGGAAGAATAGGAAGAATAGCTTTTAGGGAAATGATTACAAGTACTGATTTTGATATTGTTGCAATAAATGATTTATCAAATGCAGAAGAGTTATGTCATTTACTTAAATATGATACAGTACATCGGACATTTCATGAAGATGAAATAACATTCAAAGATGATAATATAGTAATCGCAGGAACAAAAAGCATTAAGGTTTTTGCAGAGAAAGATCCAGTTAACTTGCCTTGGAAAGAATTAAATGTTGATTTAGTTTTAGAATGTACTGGTGTATTTACTAAAGCGGAAGATGCTTATAAACATATTGAAGCAGGAGCTAAAAAAGTTTTGATTTCTGCACCTGGTAAGGGAGAGATGAAAACAATAGTCTATGGTGTTAATGATAATATCTTAGATGGTAGTGAAAAAATAGTATCTGCAGCTAGTTGTACAACTAATTGTCTTGCACCTGTTTTGAAATTAATTAATGATAATTATGGTATTGAAAAAGGCTTTATGACTACTGTTCATGCTTTTACTAATGATCAAGAAACATTAGATATTGCTCATAAAAAAGGAATTTATGCTAGAAGAGGTAGAGCCGCTAGTCAGAATATTATTCCGGCTTCTACTGGGGCTGCATCTGCGATTGGTTTAGTTATTCCCGATTTAAATGGCAAAATGGATGGAATTGCATATCGTGTTCCAGTTGCTGATGGTTCTTTAATTGATGTTACTTTAGAACTTAAGAATACACCAAGTAAAGAAGATATCAATAATTTATTTTTAAATAATCAATCTGATACAATTAAAATTACTAATGCTCCAATTGTCTCAAGTGATATCATTGGTAAAAAAGTAGGTTCCTTAGTAGATGGTTTACTTACTAATATGGTTGATGTGAATGGTAAAAGGTTATATAAAATAGTAGCATGGTATGACAATGAACTTGGTTATACTTGTCAAATGCTAAGAACTGCTAAAGCTATGTTTAAATAAAATGTTGGAAATTTTTCAACATTTTTTCTTTTACTAAAAATAAACTATGGTACAATTATAATGGTGATATTATGAAATATTTAAGTGATACAAAAATAAGTGAAAAGAAAGTTTTATTAAGATGCGATTTTAATGTCCCAGTTAAGGACGGCAAAATAATCGATGATAGTAAAATAGTTAAGAGTTTAGATACCATTAATTATTTATTAAATAATGAAAATACTGTTATTATTTTAAGTCATTTTGGCAGGGTTAAATCAGAAGATGATAAAAAGAATAATAGTTTAAAAGTGGTATATGAAGAGTTAAAAAAATATATAGATTTAGAATTTATTCAAAATCCTTTAGATCTTTCTGTTATAAAAAGTTCTTCTAAAAAATGTTTTTTAGTTGAAAATACTAGATTTACTGATGTACCAGAAAAAAAGGAAAGTGCAAATGATTTAGAACTTGCTAAATATTGGGCTAGTTTTGCAGATATATTTGTTATAGATGCTTTTGCCTCTCTTCATAGAGCTCATACTTCAACTTCTGGTTTAAGTAATTATCTTCCTACTTATTTAGGCTTCTTAATAGAAAGGGAACTTACTAACTTAGAAAGTCTTATTAATATTCAAGAAAGGCCATTTTTGGTAATTATGGGTGGAGCTAAAGTTGATGATAAAATTGGTATTATGAAATCTTTATTACAAAAATGTGATAAATTAGTAATAACTGGTGGAATACTTAATACATTTCTAAAAGTAAAGGGCCATAATATTGGTAATAGTTTAGTTAGTAATGATGAGGCAGTCTTAAATGATGTTAAAGAAATATTAAGTAATTATCAAGATAAAATTCTCTATAGTGATAAATTTGTGGTAGCAAGAGGTAATGGTGTTAAAGAAGTAAAATTAGAAGAAATAGAAGATACTGATATTATTTATGATAATATAGTAGATTTACCAAATCTTATTAATGATTATAAATTAGTCTTTTTAAATGGTACTTGTGGTAAATATGAGGATAATGTGTTTGCTAAAGGGACAAAGAATTTGTTTGAACATCTAAAAAAAAGCCATACCAAAGTTTATATCGGTGGTGGTGATAGTGCTTCCGCAGTAATTAACTTAAAATATGATCAAGATTTTGAGTATATATCAAGTGGTGGAGGTGCTACTTTAGAGTATGTCGCATATGGAAAGTTAAAGGCTTTAGAATATATCAAAAATATACAAAAAGATTAAAAAATTATTATCTCTTCAACATAATTCGACAAAGCTTTACACACATTGACAAAACTTGTCAAATCTTTCTCTAGATTTTTGTCAAATAATTGCTTATAATGAATAAGCAAGCAGTACAATAGAATGAGGAGAGAAAATGAAAAATAATATCAGAGTCTTGGTTCTTGATAGTAATGAATCATTAACTAAAGACATTGAGAAGTATTTTAGTAGTCATGAAGTAATTAAAGTAGTAGCTTGTATTAATGATGGGGAAGAGGGATTAAGTTTTATCATAAATAATCCAGATAGTTTTGATGTTATATTGATGGATATAATATTACCTAACTTAGATGGTTTATTTATACTAAGTGAACTTGAGAAAAGAAGAATTCATAAAAATATTATTATCTCAACAAATTTTAGAGATGAAAAAGTTTTAGCAGAGGCCAATTCTTTTGGCATAGATTATTATATGTTAAAACCACTAAACTTTATGAGTTTAGAAAGAAGATTAATGGCAATTAATTTAAAAACTAAAAATACTAACAAAAGTAATAAAGTATTTAATCAAGATGCCATTATTACTGATTTGTTACATAATTTAGGTATCCCATCTCATGTTAGAGGATACCAATATATAAAAGAAGGTATATTAATAGTATATCGTAGCAATAACCAAATGGCTTATATTACTAAAGATGTTTATCCAGAAATAGCAAGAAAATATGATACAACTGCAACTAGAGTTGAAAGAGCAATTAGACATGCAATAGAAATAAGTTGGAATAGAGGAGATATTAACTTAATGGAAAGTATCTTTGGCAATAGTTTAAATGTTAATAGAGATAAACCAACAAACTCTGAATATATCGTAACTTTAGCGGATAAGTTAAAAGTTGATAATAAGTTAGTATTTAATTAGTGCAAACAAAATGTGTTTGTACTTTTTTTTGAGTTGTGATATATTATGTTCAAGGTGAAACTATGAAAAAGATATTGACAATAATATTGGATGGTTTTGGATTAAGAGATGAAGAGCGAGGAAACGCTATTAAAGCTGCAGATATGAAATGCTTTAATAAGATATGGGAAGAATACCCTCACTCTGTTTTAACGGCATCTGAAGAGGCAGTTGGTTTACACGAAGGCCAATTTGGCAATAGTGAAACTGGTCATATGACTATTGGAGCAGGTCGTTTAATTAAACAAAATGAAACTTTAGTCGATGAATTTTTAAAAAGCAATGTATTAGAAAATGAATTATTTGCTGATATGCTAACTTATAAAGATAAAGATTTTCATATTATGGGAGTATGCAGTGATGGTAATGTTCATGCTGGTATTGATGATATCATAAATTTATATGAAATTTTAGTTAAAAATGGTATAAAAAAAATCCATTTTCATTTAATTACTGATGGTAGAGATACTTATATGAAATCAGCATATAAATATATTTCCCAAATTGAAAGGGCTATTAAAGGGCATCATATTGGTAATATTGCAACTATATGTGGTAGATATTATGCAATGGATCGTGATCATCATTATGACAGAACAAAAAGATATTATGACTTAGTAACTAGAGGTATAGGAATTAAAACAAATAATATTAATAATACTATAGAGACTTTATATAATAAAGATATTACAGATGAATTTATGGAACCTTTAGTAGTGGATTCATCTTCTTCTATAAAAAATGGCGATATTTTAATATGGATGAATTATCGAGAAGATAGAGCTAAACAAATTTTAACTAGTTTTGTAAGTTCAGAATTTAGTGAATTTCCAATAATGAAAATGGATGACTTACAAGTTTATTCTTTTTTTCCAATAGATAAAGATATACCAACTAATCATTTTTTAAATGAACAAGTTATTAGTAATCCATTAGGTTTGTATTTTGAAAAGTTAGGTTTAACTCAAGCAAGAATTGCCGAAACTGAAAAATTTCCTCATGTTACATTTTTCTTTGATGGCGGTTATAATGGTAAAATAGCTAAATGTAATCAATTTTTAATTCCGTCACCTGCAGTTGCAACATATGACTTAAAACCAGAAATGAGTGCAGTACAAGTAACTAAGAAATGTATTGAGTGTATGATGCAAGATTATGATTTTATCTTAATGAATTATGCTAATCCGGATATGGTTGGTCACACTGGTAATTTTGATGCTGCCGTTCAAGCTTGTATGGCCGTTGACATCTGTTTAAATAAAGTCTTAGAAAAAGCGGAAGAAAATTTTTATAAAGTTATTGTTTTGGCAGATCATGGTAATGCTGATATTATGTTTGATGAAAATGGCAATAAAGTAACAACGCATACTTTAAGTAAAGTTCCATTTATTATCCTAGATAAAAGTGTTAAATTAAAAGATAAAGGTGATTTAACTATGGTTGCTCCAACTATCTTAGAGTATATGGATATAGCAATTCCAGAAGAAATGAAGGATACTGATATATTACTTAAATAGAAGTAGGTTTATATGGAAGTAAAAAAACATATAAATATAAGTGTTATTATTTTCATAACTTTACTATTATTAATAATGGGAGGTTATGTTTTCTTTAATATAAAAACGTTTGTTACCTATACGGAAACGAATGTAAAAAAAGAAGAAAATAAAAGTGAAGAAATGGATAATACAGAAAAATTATTAATAGAGTTAAAGAATACGCCTTATTATATTGAAAAAAGATGGGAAAGATACTTAAATTATTTAGAGAAATATCCAGATAAATCTTTAGAAGAGATAGTTAGATCAGTTAATGCTAATATTGACTATGAATTTTATCAACATGATATTGATACAGATACAAGTGTTGGACCACTTATGTTAGTAAATAAATTTTATCATTTAACATCTGACTATAAACCTAAACTAGTCAAAATGACTGGTGAATATACGAAAGGCACTTCTTATTTTGAGGTAGAAGCTTATGAACATTTAAAAGATATGATAAATAATGCTAAAAATGATAATATTATTTTATATAATGTATCAAGTTATCGTAGTTACGAAACACAAGAAAAACTTTATAATAATTATGTTAAAATGGATGGGGTAGAAAAAGCTGATAGATATTCTGCAAGAGCGGGTTATTCTGAGCATCAAACTGGTTATACAACTGATTTAAATACAGCTTCTTCTAGTGACCATTTTGAAAATTCTAAAGAATTTGCTTGGCTTAGTAATAATGCTTATAAATATGGCTTTATTTTAAGATATCCTCAAGATAAAGAATATTTAACAGGGTATAAATTTGAACCATGGCATTATCGCTATGTTGGTATAGAAGCATCTGAATATATTTATAAACACAATATAACATTAGAAGAATACTATGCATATTTTGTAGAACAATAAACTATTGTTAATTTTTTAGAAATATAGTATATTATTAAATATAGGAGAAGTGGGAAATGAATAATGGTGATGATATGAAAACTGAAGAATTTGCTAATATTTTGAATGAAGATAATAGCTCTAAACAAAAAGGAAGTAAACCAATATTACTTTTAGTTATTGGTCTTTTATTAGTAGCGTTAATTGTGGTGGGAGTAAAAACATTCTTAAGAAAAGAAGAAGCAAAAACAGAGAATGTTTATTATACAGCAATTGATAATTTAGCTGATAATATAGTTAAAGGCATTGATAAGGCTGACAAGATATATAATTCGCTTTATGGCTTAGAAGCCACTGCAAAAGTTAATTTAAGCTCTAGTAATGCTGAATACAAAGATATATTTGATATTATCAATAGCCTAGATATTAAATTTGATACACAATCAGATTATAAAAACAAAAAAATTAGTACTGATTATGAATTTCTTTATAATAGTAAACAACTAGTTAAAGGAAATCTTTATGTTAATAAAGATGGTGCATTTATTACTTTGGGTGATTTATATGATAAAAATATTAAATTAGTTGATAATGGTAATGAAGTATTTAGTAAAATATGGCAATCAACAAATAATGAAAATATTAAAAAAGCAACTCAAGAAATTGCTAAAATCTTAAAGAAAAGTTTAAAAGAAGAATACTTTTCAAGAGAAGAAGAAGAAATTGATGTTTTAGGTAAAAAGACCACTGTTTATAAACATACATTAAAATTAGATAAAGAAAGATTAACAACATTAATTAATGATATAGTTGAAGGAATTAAAAATGATCAAGAATTATTAGATACTTTAGCTACTATGTTAGATATAAAGACATCAGAACTTACTGCAAACTTAGATCAATTAAAAGAACAAATGGAAATTGATGATGTTAATATAGAAATTAATACTTATGTTAATAAGAAGAATACTGATTTAGAAAAAGTAGAAATAAACGCAAGTGATACAATAGTTTTAAATAAAGTTGCAAAAGATAAATTTGAACTTTTAATGGGAAATGAAAAGCTAGCAGACTTAACTCTTAGTGATAAAGAAACTACTATTACAGTAAAAGATGATGAAGCAAAAAGTGAAATTACAATATCTATAAAAGATGATGATATGAGCTTTAAAACAGTTTCTGAAACTTCAGAAATGAATGTTAATCTTACAACAAACAATAAAGAATCAAACTTAACAATTTCTATAGATGATAAAGAAAGTGATATTAAAGGTACAATAGAAATTACAACCAAAGAAAAAACTATTAAGGAATTTACCGATAGAAACGTTAAAGATTATGTAGATATCGCTGGCATAGATGAATATGAAAGTGAAAAGATAATGAATAATTTATATCAAAATAGTACATTTATGGAACTAGCTGGTAAAATTATGAGTATTACAGGAACAGAATCCTAATTATAGGATTTTTTTCTTGGCATAAATAACTTGAGAATTTTATGGTTTTATATTATTATTATATAGTACAAAGGTTGTGTGATATATAGTGGATAATAATGTTAATAATAATGAAAATACTACAGAAGAAGTCAATCATTTTGAAACAGGGACAGAACTACAAAGTATTTCTTTAAACGATAAAATTCAAGAAGAAGTAAACGTTCAATTACAAAATCAAAAGGAAGCAAGAAAATTTGGCGTTAAATATAGAAAAGCTTTAATAATAATTGGGTTATTAATTCTTGTATTGGTAGCAATTCTTTGCTATGGTTATTTCTTTAGAAAAGAGCCAGAAAATATTTACTATGATATGATCGATTATGTAAGAGATTACGCTAGTGATTATTTAACTGAGGCAAGTAAAGATTTAAAAGGACCTAAAAGAATTTCAAATAAAATAACCTTTAACTTAAGTACCAATAATGAAGAATTTAAATCATATGAAGATGCAATTAATAAATTTTCTATCTCAACAGTTAGTGAAATAGATAAGAATAATAAGAAAATCTCTTCTAAAGTTAATGTAGATTATGATACTGAAGCTTTAATCAATGTAGAAGCCTTAATAAAAGATAATGAAGCATATGTTAAATTAAACGATTTGTTTGATAAAATTATCAAAGTATCAAATGAGGATAGTGATTTAAGTAGTCTTTGGCAAGAAGAAGATATAGAAGATTATCAAACAATCTTAACAGAAATTACAAAGATTATTAAAAATAATTTAAAATCAACATACTTTACGAAAACGAGCGAAAAACTAAATAAAAATGGTAAAGATATTGACACAGTTAAATATGTTATGCGTTTAACTAATAATGATATCCATACTCTTGAACTTGGAGTATTAAATGATATCAAAGGAAATGATAAGTTAATAAGTGTAATTGCTAATTTACTAGAAATAGATAAAGATGCAATTGTTAATCAAATTGATGAAATTATTGAATATATGGATACAGAAGATACAACTAATGAAGAAGCAATAAAAATAACAACCTATCTAAATAAAAAGACTAGAACTATTGAGAAAATTGTTTTAGGTGATGATACAGAAATATTAGTAGATAAAACTAAAGATGGGTATGAATTAAAAATTGCTTTAACAGGAACTGATAACTTAGTAGTAAATATTAATGAAAAAGATAAAACTTTAAAAATAAGTTATTTAGATAATTTTATTGAAATCAATAGTGCAAATAAAAATCAAAGTATTAAAGTTGGCTTCGATATGGATGGAATTACAATAGAGGCTTCAGTTAATATTGTAACAACTGAAGAAAGTATTAGCGAAGTTGAAGAAATGGATACTACTGGAAGTGTTAATATTGATGATTTAACAGAAAGTGAAAAAGAAGGAATTGCTAGTAAATTCATGGAGATAGAAATTGTTAAAGAATTATTACAAATGTGGGGAGTAGAAGATTTAATTTCAGAATCTAAATATAATGAATTTACAACTACAATAGATGATGCTATTAATAGCGCTAGTAATGTTATGTCTTTGATAACGTTAAATGCTTTTAAAGTAGAAGAGGGAGCAGATTTTAGAAGAAGTCAAAATGGCAATGAAACAAGCTATTGTATGACACTTAAAACTATTCACGAACAAGGCTGGGGAGCAGGATATGGATACCCAGAAGGTTATGAAGGATATGTTATAGTTAGATCTAAAGATGGTAATTATGACTATGATATTAAAATTCATAACGATAAACTTTATTATAATGGCGGACGTTTGTGCAGTGAAGATAATAATTGTGTAAATGCAATTGAAGAATATAATCCAAATATTCACTCTGGATTTACATGTGATACATGGACAGATAATTAAAATTATTTGTCTTTTTTGTTTATTTGAAAAATTTGTGAAAAAATAGTTCAATTTATTATTGCGTTTCATATAATTATTGTGCTATAATGGTATTCGTATGACTGCGAGGATACGCGAGGTTGCTGACACGCTAGGTAAAGTTGGTAAATATTTATCTAACGTTATTAGGGAATTCGGGTGGAGCAAGTCTATACTAGATATAGGCGAAAGGAGAACACATTAAATGTCAAATAGTAAAGTAAGAATCAATTTAAAGGCATACGATCATCGTTTATTAGATGTAGCTGCTGGTAAAATTGTTGAAACTGTAAAAAGACTAGGTGGCGAAGTTTCTGGACCAGTTCCACTTCCAACTGAAATTGAAAAGTTTACAGTTTTAAGAGCTGTTCACAAATACAAAGATGCTCGTGAACAATTCGAAAGAAGAACTCACAAAAGACTTGTTGATATTAAAAATCCAAGTAAAGAAATCATTGATGCTTTAACTCATTTAGATTTACCAAGTGGAGTTGACATTAATATTAAAACAAACAAAGAAAATTAAAAAAGGAAGGAAATTAAATAATGAAAGGAATCTTAGGACGCAAAATTGGAATGACTCAAGTCTTTACAAAAGATGGTAAACTTATTCCAGTAACAGTAGTATCTTGCGATAAAAATGTTGTTATGCAAGTTAAGACTGTTGAAAAAGATGGTTACAATGGTATCCAATTAGGCGTATTTGAAAAAAAGGAAAATAGTGCAAATAAAGCTGAAAAAGGCCATGCACAAAAAGCAAACACTACTCCTAAGCGCTTCTTAAAAGAAATAAGAAATGTTGAAGGTACTTATAATGTTGGCGATATTGTTGGAGTAGAAACATTTGAAGTTGGCGATGTTGTCGATGTAACAGGAACTTCAAAAGGTAAAGGAACACAAGGTGTTATTAAGAGATTTAATCAATCTCGTGGACCAATGGGACATGGTTCTCACTATCATAGAAAACCAGGTTCTTTAGGTACTATGTTACCAAAAAGAGTATTAAAGGGTAAAAAACTTCCAGGACATATGGGAGTAGAAACTGTAACAATTCAAAATCTAGAAATAATTGAAGTAAATCCTACTGAAAATTATATTTTAGTAAGTGGCAATATTCCAGGTGCTAAAAACTCTTTAGTTTTAATCAAATCAGCTGTTAAAAATTCTCGTAAGAAAGATGCAAAGGAAATCTTAACTTACACAGAAGAGACTGTTGTTGATGAAGTAGTTGAAGATACTAATGTAGAAAGTGAAACAGTAGAAACTACTGAAGAAGTAGTAGAAGCTACAGAAGAACAAGAAGAAACTAAAGTAGAAAATCCGGAAGAGGCTAATTAGGGCTTTAGAAAGGAAATAAAATGACAAAGATAAGTGTTAAAAATATTAAAGGTGAAGTTGTTGGTGAACTAAACCTTGATAGTAAAATTTGGAATATTGAGTGTAATGATGATGCATTAAAGAAAATGATTCGTTTACAACTAGATAGTATGCGTCAAGGTACAAGAAAGACTAAAACTAGAGCAGAAGTTTCTGGTGGTGGAAGAAAACCTTGGAAACAAAAAGGTACAGGTCGTGCTCGTCAAGGTAGTATCCGTGCTACACAATGGCGTGGTGGTGGTATAGCATTTGGTGTTAATCCACAAAATTATTCATTTAAAATTAATAAAAAAGAAAGAGTTCTAGCAATCAAAACTGCTTTAACTTATAAGAATAAAGAAAAAGCTTTAGTAGTATTAGATAATATTAAATTAAATACTTTAAAAACTAAAGAAATTACAAATATTTTAGAAACTTTAAAATTAAGTGGCAAAATTATATTTGTAACAAAAGATGAAAATGAAAACTTATACATGGCTTCAAGAAATTTAGGCAATGTATTAGTACTAATGGCTGATGAAATTAACTGCTATGACATAGTTAATGCTGATATTTTAGTAGTTGAAGAAGAAGCTGTTAAACAAATTGAGGAGGTGCTTAAATAATGAAACATTATAGTGATATTATTTATTCACCAGTTGTAACTGAAAAATCTATGGCTGAAAGACAAAATGGTGTATATACATTTAAAGTATGTAAGACTGCAACTAAACCAGAAATTAAAAAAGCTGTAGAAGATGCATTTAATGTAAAAGTAGAAAGCGTTAATACATTAAACACAAAAACAAAAAGACGTAGAGTTGGAAGATATGAAGGAACAACTAAAGCTTATAAAAAAGCTATTGTTAAACTTCAAAATGGCTCTTCAATAGATTTATAGGAGGATTGAGTTAAATGGCAATTAAACATTATAGACCAACAACAAATGGTCGAAGAGGAATGAGTACTCTTTTAAATGAAGAAATTACAACTAGTACTCCGACTAAATCATTAATTAAAAAAGTAAGTAAAACTGGTGGAAGAAATAACCAAGGAAAACTTACAGTTCGTCACATTGGTGGTGGACATACTAAAAAATATCGTGTAATTGATTATAAAAGAGAAAAAATTGGTATTACAGGTCGTGTTGCAACAATTGAATACGATCCAAATAGAAATGCTAATATTGCATTAATCAATTATCGTGATGGTGAAAAAAGATATATTATTGCACCAAATGAATTAAAAGTTGGTATGATCATTGAAAATGGTGAAAATGCTGATATTAAAGTTGGTAACTCATTACCACTTCAAAATATTCCAGTTGGTACAATGGTACATTGTATAGAATTAAAACCAGGTAAAGGCGCTGAATTATGTCGTGCTGCTGGTACAAGTGCTCAAATACTTGGCCGTGATGGTAAATATGTAATCGTACGTTTACAATCTGGTGAAACAAGAAAGATTTTAGGAACTTGTATTGCTACTATTGGTGTAGTAGGAAATGAAGATGCTAATCTTGTTAATTTAGGAAAAGCTGGACGTAAAAGACATATGGGAATTAGACCAACTAATAGAGGTAGT
>CANQZN010000002.1 GCA_947628365.1 uncultured Bacilli bacterium
TAGCAAAAAATAAATTTATATCTTTATAATTCATCAAAATACAAGAAAATTAACATAAAATTAAAACTTCTACGTTAGTTTTCAGGGGTTTAAAAAAGGGTGAGTTAGATATGAATGAGAGTATTACTGTGGAAGAGGCAGTAACAAAGGGAAACATAAAGAAAAATTATGGCTATTTGTTTGTCAAAAGACTATTTGATATAGTGTGTGGATTACTAGGAATAGTAATACTACTCCCTATATCAATAATAGTTAAGATAAGTTATATAGTAACGGGAGATTTCCATTCAATTTTTCTATGCCAAAAAAGAATAGGAAAAAATGGGAAAGAATTTAATTTTTATAAATATAGATCAATGGTAGTTAATGCTGATGAAGTGTTAAAGGAACTACTTAAAGATCCAGAATTAAATAAAGAATATAAAGTAAATAAAAAATTAGCTAACGATCCAAGGATAACAAAGATGGGTAAAATACTTAGAAAAGCATCACTAGATGAACTTCCCCAATTTATTAATGTCTTACTTGGAAATATGGCAATGATAGGAAATAGACCATATTTACCAAGAGAAAAAGAAGACATGGGAGAATATTTTAAAGATATAGTTAAAACAAAACCGGGAATAACAGGATATTGGCAAGTATCAGGAAGAAGTGATGTTAGTTTTAAACAAAGATTAAAATTAGAAAGATATTATTCAAATCATCAAAGTTTAAAACTAGATATCAAAATATTTATTAAAACCTTTTCTGTTGTATTAGGAAAGAAAGGTGCTAAATAAGTATGAAAATTGCAATGTTAGGCCAAAAGAGAATAGGATTCCGAGAAGGCGGAGTAGAAGTAGTTGTAGAAGAACTTGCTACTAGAATGGTTAAATTAGGTCATGAAGTAAATTGCTATAATCGAAAAGGGAAACACGCTTTAGATAAAAATCAAAAAATAGAAAAACAAGAAGATTATAATGGTGTAAAAATTAAAGAAGTTTTTACGATTGATAAAAAAGGCCTTGCTGCAATGACTTCTTCATTTTTTGCAACTATAAAGATTTTATTTTCAAAAAATGAAATAGTTCATTATCATGCAGAAGGACCTTGTGCAATGATTCCAATTATAAAACTATTTTCCAAAAAGAAAATAATTGCAACAATTCATGGGCTAGATTGGCAACGTTCTAAATGGGGTGGCTTTGCTACTAAGTATATTAAATTTGGTGAAAAAATGGCTGCCAAATATGCTGATGAAATAATAGTGTTAAGTGAAAATGTCAAAAAATATTTTAAGGATACGTATAATAGAGATACTATATTTATTCCTAATGGAGTAAATAAACCTAACATTGTGAAGGCTGATATTATTACTAAAAAGTATAATTTAAAAAAAGATGATTATTTCTTATTTCTTGGTAGAATTGTTCCAGAGAAAGGCATTCATTATTTGATTGATGCATATAACAAAATTCACACTAATAAAAAATTAGTTATAGCTGGTGGAGCAAGTGATACTGATGAATATTATTTACAATTAAAAGAAAAAGTTAAAGATAGTAAAAATATAATATTCACTGGATTTGTTCAAGGTAAAGAATTAGAAGAATTATATAGTAATGCCTATGTTTATATTTTACCAAGTGACTTAGAAGGGATGCCTCTTTCACTCTTAGAAGCAATGAGTTATGGTAATTGCTGTTTAACTTCTGATATACCAGAATGTTCATCTGTTTTAGAAGATAAGGGTGTTATCTTTAGGAAGTCGGATGTTGATAGTTTGCAAAAACAATTACAAAAATTGTCAGATAAGGTTGAAGAAGTAAAAAAATATAAAAAAAATTCACAAAGTTATATTTTGAAAAAATATAACTGGGATGATGTGGTAGAGAGAACACTGAAGATTTATAACGATTTATTAAAGGAGTGTGATTAAAATGGCAGAAAAAAAATTAAATGGTACAGTTATTGTTACATACAGGTGTAATGCAAGATGTACTATGTGTAATAGATATAAATGTCCATCAAGACCAGATGAGGAATTAAGTATCGATACAATAAAAAAACTACCTAAAATGTATTTTACTAATATTACAGGTGGAGAACCATTTATTAGAGAAGATTTACCAGATATAGTAAGAGAACTATATAAAAAATCTGATCGTATAGTAATCTCTACCAATGGTTTCTTTACAGATAGAATTATTAAACTATGTGAAGAATTTCCTAATGTTGGTATTAGAATTTCTATTGAAGGATTAGAAGAAACTAATAATAAAATTAGAGGGCTTCAAGATGGTTTTAACAGAGGATATAGTACATTAAAGAAATTAGTAGAAATGAAACATCCTGATGTTGGCTTTGGAACGACTGTTCAAGATGCTAATGCCAAAGATTTAGTTGCTCTATACAAATTATCTGACGAGTTAAATATGGAATTTGCAACAGCATCTCTTCATAATAGTTTCTATTTTGTAGAGGCTAAAAATATTATTCATGATAGATCAATGGTTGCCAAAGAATTTGAAAAATTAATAAATGAATTATTAAAATCTAATTCGCCAAAAAAATGGTTTAGAGCATACTTTAATCATGGACTTATAAATTATATATATGGACAAAAGAGATTGCTTCCATGTGATATGGCATTTGATACATTTTTTATAGATCCATATGGAGATGTAATGCCATGTAATGGAACTAAAGAGAAAAAAGTAATGGGAAATCTTAATGAACAAACTTGGGATGAATTATGGAATTCTAAACAAGCTGATGGTGTAAGAGATGAAGTTAGACATTGTGATAGACAATGTTGGATGATTGGATCTGTATCACCAGCAATGCATAAATATATTTGGGTACCATTATGGTGGGTATTTAGACATAAATTTTTAAGATTTTACAAAAAGCAAAAATATTCTATGTATGAAAATAAAATTGTGAGAGATTTTAGAGATGGTAAAGTATCTAAAGAAGAATTAGATGCATGCTCAACATGTGATATGAATTGTGCAATTAATAATGGATTATCTGAAGCATCAATGGAACAATTAAAAAATAAGACTGGTGAAGAAATAGTAGATGCTGATATTGAAAAACAAATGAGGAAGTAGGAAGGAGACTTATGAAAAGAATTGCGTTAATAAGATCCGCTTCATCGCAAGTATCCAAAAATCAATATAATATTCAAGAAATAGGTCTTGCTAAAGTATTAGCAAAATTAGGAATGATTGTAGATGTTTTTTTAATAAGTGATAAAGATATAACATATTCGGAAAAATGCGGTAAATCAAACAGGGTGACAATATATTGGCTAAAAGGCTTGAAAATTCCTGGACAACAAGGGTATTATAAGGATTTAAAGCCAATTTTAAATCGCAATCATTATGATATTATACAAGCATTGGATGACAGCCAAATTACAACAGTATTGGTGAGTTCATATTGTAAAAAAAGGAAAATTAAATTTGTATTATGGCAAGGCATGTATGAAAATTATCCTGAAAAGTATAAGAGAATAATTCAATTCCTTTATGATTGGTTAATTTTACCAATTCTTAGAAAAAATACAGATTATTGTATCGCAAAAACTACGTCTGCCAAAGAATATTTAGAGTCAAAAAAATTTCGAAATATTATTGTGATACCTGTTGCATTAGAAACTGCTAATTTTGAAAATTCAACTATTGTAGATTATCGCTCTAAATTAGGAATTAAAAAATCAAAGAAAATTTTATTGTATGTTGGAAAAGTAGAAGAAAGAAGAAAGCCACTTTTTTGTTTAGAAGTTTATAAACATGTGAAATCTTTAAATGACAATGCTTGTTTAGTTTATGTTGGCAAAGGACCAATGCTAAATGAAGTACATAATTATGTAGATGAACAAAATATTAAAGATGTATATTTTATTCCAGAAGTGCCACAATCGGAATTAAAAACATTATATCAAGCTAGCGAAATATTTATTTTACCAACCAGATACGAAATTTTTGGAATGGTTTTAATGGAAGCAATGTACTTTGAACTACCTGTCATAACATATAAAGCTGCTGGTCCAAAAGATGTTATAGATAATTACGTTGATGGAATAATTATGAATGATTTTGATGCTGAAAAGTGGGCTAATGAAATAGATACATATATTTTTAAGAAAAAAGTCGGAAAAAATATGGGAAAAATTGGTTCGAAAAAAATTGCTAAAAAATATTTATGGCCTATAATTGGTCGAGACTATTATGATGAATATATAAGAATTATTAATTCTAAATAATAGTTTATATCAGGAATGGGTGAAATTGTGAAAAATATTAAGACTAATTATTTTTATAATGTCAGTTATCAACTATTTGCATTATTAGTGCCTTTAATAGTAACTCCCTATATATCACATACGTTAAGTGTTAATGGTATAGGAATATATAGTTATACATATGCTATGGTGCGATATTTTTGGCTATTAGCGGCGTTGGGATGCTCAACTTATGGTACTCGTATGATTGGCATTGTGGCAAATGATGAAGAAAAAAGAAGTTATAATTTTTGGAGCATCTTCTTACTTAAATTTATTTTAACTTTTTGGATTACCATTGTATATATATTATATATTTATTTCTTTTCCTCAAATAAAATTATAGCATTAGTTCAAGGAATTTATTTAATTGCCGTTGCTTTCGATATTACGTGGTTTTTTCAAGGAATGGAAGATTTCAAAAAAATTTCTATTAAGAATTTTATAATAAAAATATTAAATGTAATTTTTATATTTTGCCTTATAAAAAAAGAAGAAGATTTATTACTATATATTTTTGGCTTAGCCATTTTTCAATTGATTTCTAATCTTTCCATGTGGCTGTCAATAAAAAAATATTTAGTTAAAATAAATTTTAAAAATATAAAACCCTTCAAGAATTTACCAGGCTTTTTGGAATTATTTATACCTAGTATTGCCTCTCAAATATTTGCGGTACTTGATAAATCCATGATTGGTTGGATTACTAACAATCAAGTTGAAAATGGCTATTATGAACAAGCTTTTAAAATAATTGATATGTCTTTAATGATAATTACCACGTTAAGCACAATAATGGTTCCTAATATTTCTAGAAATTTTAAAGAAGGAAAAAAGAAAGATATTGTGAAAGTAATAAATTTTTCATTTAAATTTGTACTATTTTTATCTTTTCCTATGATTTTTGGAGTAATTGCCATTTCTTCAAAATTTGTTCCAATATTTTTTGGCATAAAATATCTCAAAAGTGCAGTGATATTAAAAATATTAAGTTTATTATTTTTAATTATGGGAATAAATAGTATTTTAGGAACTCAATATTTTGTCTCTACTGGTCAACAAAACAAGCACACAATATTTTTGGCTATTGGAGGAAGTATTAATGTTTTAATTAATTTATTATTCATTCCTAAATTTAAATCAATTGGAGCTGCAATAGGTTCCGTATGTGGCGAACTAACTATATGTATATTAGAAATGGCATATATACATAAATCGCGTCAACTAGATATAAAATTATTTTTTCAAGATTTTTCACATTATTTAATAAGTTCATTCTTTATGTTTATATTTTTATCTATAGTAATTAGATATGCTAATGACCTTTTAATGATATTAATTATAGTAGCAATTTCATTTGCTATATATATAGCAATACTCATTATCTTAAATGACAAGTTTGTGAAAAGTGAACTAAATAACGTATTAAGCAAAATAAAGGAGAAGAAAAAAATATGAAAAAAATTTGTTACATAGTGCCATATTTCGGCAAGTTTCCTAGTTATTTTCAAGTGTGGCTAGATTCTTGTAAATTTAATGAAGATATTGATTGGATAATCTATACTGATGATAAAACTAGTTATAATTACCCTAATAACGTTATTGTCAATTATTGCACTTTTGAAGATATGAAGAATAGAATTCAAAAGCATTATAATTTTAAAATATGTTTAGATAGGCCTTGGAAATTATGCGATTTTCGCCCTGCCTTTGGTGAAATATTTTCGGAAGATATTAAAAAATACGATTTTTGGGGGCATTGTGATATTGATTTATTATGGGGAAAAATATCGCATTTTATAACAAATGATATCCTTGATAAATATGATAAAATTGGTTTTCAAGGTCATTCTACCTTATATAGAAATTCAAAAGATGTAAATATAAGATATAAGCATATATTGGACAATGAAATTGATTATAAGAATATTTTTTCTAGCAAACAGGGATTTTGCTTTGATGAAGATGGAATAGAAGAAATTTATAAAAATTTAAATATAAAATATTACAATAAAATAAATTTTGCGCATTTAAGTAAGTATGATTATGGATTCTTTTTATGCAAATTTCCAAAAGAAGATAACTACAAAAATTGGAGACAAATTTTTTCGTGGAAGAATGGAACTTTATTACGACACTATATTGATAAAAATAAAACGCTTCAAACAGAAGAATATATGTACATTCACTTTTTTTGCCGGCATATGAACTATAAAATAAATAGTTTTGAAGAAAATATCACATATGTTATATATCCAGATGTTGTTGATAGATTAAATCAGCCATTAAATGAAAAATACATATTGAAACATGGCAAATATTCAAAAGTTAAATATTATTTGAAAAATTTATATCTTAATAGACATAAAATTACTTTTCAGAAAATTATTAATAACATTAAAGGAAGAATGACATATAAAAGGAGATATTTCAAATGAAATTAAAAATATTTAAACTTAATTTTATCGAATTTCTATTTTTTCTTATATTCCTATTAATGCTTTTTTCGGGATATATTTCAAAATGTTTTTCTTATTTTACATATATAGATGATGTTTGTATGGTTTTAATCGTACTATTTACTATTGTTAAATGCATTATATGTAGCAAAAGTATAAAACTTAATAGGAAAAAAATTGCTATTTTTACGTTAATTTGTTTTTTAATGACTATTGGTATATATGGTAATTATATCTCAAAATTTCAACCTAATAAATTTGCGATTTTAGTGGATTTATTGGACTGGCAAAAAATATTATTATCATATATGTGTTTTTCTATCTTAATTAAAGATACTAAAGCTAATAATTATTATAATTTGGCAATTAGTATTTGTAAAATAATTATTTTGGTTAGTTTAATTTTCGCAATATTAAATTTATTCAATATTATTAATTTAACACCTGGTTATGAGAGATTTGGATTAAATACATTTTCATTAGGAGATCATCCATCAAATACAGCATCCTTATTTGCAATAATCATTTCATTATTGTTATTAGAAAAAGAAAATAATAAAATTTGGATAGTAATAGCATTAGTTCTTGAAAGTTTAACGTTTAGGTTTAAAGCATTAGGATTTTCTATATGTGTAATATTGGCTATAATTTTTATGAAGAAGAAAATTTCACTCTATAAAGTTTTGGCTATGGGAATAATAATTATTGCGTTATCTTGGAATCAAATATCTTTTTACTTTTTTTCGTCTACAGCCTCACGTGCAATAGCTTTGAGAACCTCTTTTAATATAGCAAAAGATTATTTTCCAGTTGGAATAGGATTAGCTAGTTTTGGTACTTCTATATCAGGGAGATATTATAGTAAAGCATATAGTACTTATAATTTGAATTTAAAATATGGATTTGGACCTAATGAATTTTCTAGAGTTGGAGATGGTGGATGGGCAACAGTTATCGCTACATTTGGATTTTTCGGTACAATTATTTATTTAATAATATTATATATATTATATTCTGATATAACTGAAACATTAACAAAAAAATCCCAAAGTATGCTTTCCTGTTTTGCAATATTAGTATATTTAGCAATTAGTTCAACTAACGAATGCATATTTACTACCCCTTTAGGCCCAATCTTTATGTTTTCAATTTGTACAATGTTAAAATATCAAAGCTTTAAAGAAGTAAATAATAATCAAGTAATAGAAAAAAATATTAAATTATAGATAAACAAAAATAGTAAATTTAGAAAATAAATAATATTTAAAATTGGAGGAAAAATGAAAAAAATAATTAGAAATGTTTATTATAAGATTCTTTGGATTCTTCCCAAAAAAGTTGCATTAAAAATAAAATATAAATTTTCAACTGGGAAAAAATTAGATATGAAAAATCCAAAAGATTTTAATCAAAAAATATTGTATTTATTAGCAAATACTTATGATGATTTAGTAACTAAATGTGCTGATAAATATCGAGTAAGGGAATTTATTAAAGAAAAAGGTTTAAGTCAATATTTGCCAAAATTATATGGAGTATATGAAAATGCAAATGAAATACCTTTTGGTAAGCTACCAAACGAATATGTTTTAAAAACAAATCATGGATGTGGGTGTACTATAATTAAACAAAACACTAAAGATATAAATGAATACGAAACTATAAAGAAATTAAATAAATCACTAAAAACAAATTATGCTAAAAGTACATTAGAATATCAATATTCAAAAATCAAACCCTTAATAATTTGTGAGGAATATTTAAGAGAATATGGTAAAAAAAACCCAACAGATTACAAATTTTACTGTTTTAATGGCCACGTTGAGTGTGTCTTGATATGTACAGAGAGAGATAAAAAATTAAAATTAGCTTATTACGATTTAAATTGGAACAAACTTAATTATACAACAAAAGAGTACATTAATGCTGGTATCATTGAAAAGCCTAAAAATTTAAAACAAATGATAAAAATTGCATCAAAAATATCTCAAGGATTTCCATGGGTACGAGTTGATTTATATAATATAAACGGAAAGATATATATTGGAGAATTAACTTTTACACCGGCAGCGGGAATAATAAAATATAATACGCAAGAATCTTTAGATTACTTGGGAACATTAATAAAAATTTAAAGTAATAAAGTGTATATGTAATTTTTTAAATAAATTATAGAATTAAGGAGAAAAATAAATGAACAATAAATTTTTGAAAAAAATATTAATGGAAAATGATGATAAATATTTTAAATATTTTTATAAAGAACAGTTTATAAATAACAGCAAATTCGGGGGGGGTATAATTTATAATATTAAAAGAACATACTATAAATTTAAAATGTCTAGAATTTCTAGATTATATAATTGTTATATACCTTCTTCGGCCATTATTAAAGAAAAGCCAACATTTCCACATTCATTATATGGTATTTTCATATCAGCTGGTGCAAAAATAGGTAAAAATTGTGTAATTTTCCAACAAGTAACAATAGGATCTAATACTTTGAAAGATTCTAAAAATAAAGGATTTCCTATAATAGGAGATAATGTTTTTATTGGAGCAGGAGCTATGATAATTGGCAATGTCAAAATAGGAAATAATGTAAGAGTAGGTGCAAATACAACTATTACTAAAGATATTCCGGATAATTCAACTGTTGTTAGTGCCGATGTTAAAATATTTAGTAATAAACCGAGAATTAACGAATTTGTTGGATATAACGATTATGTAAATGATAATAAATATAATTCAAATTCAAAAGATAAGTAAATGATTTTAAATATATGAATTAAAAAAGAAAGAAGGAAATAAAGAAATGAAAGTAGCAGTAGCAGGAACTGGTTATGTAGGTTTATCTCTAGCCACATTACTAAGTCAAAAAAATGAGGTAGTAGCATTAGATGTTATACCAGAAAAAGTAGAGATGATAAATAATAGGATTAGTCCTATTCAAGATGAATATATTGAAAAGTTCTTTAAAGAAAAGAATCTAAATTTAAAAGCAACACTAGATTATAAAGAAGCTTTTCAAGGGGCTAAATTTATAATTATAAGTACACCAACTAATTATGATGTAAATAAAAATTATTTTGATACATCAAGTGTTGAAGATATAATTAAAAAAGTAATTAGTATGGGAATAGATACAACAATGGTAGTAAAATCAACAATACCAGTTGGATTTATAGAAAGTATGAAAGAAAAATATGGAATAGATAATATAATGTTTTCACCAGAATTCTTAAGAGAAGGAAGAGCATTATATGATAATTTATATCCATCAAGAATAATTGTGGGAGAAAAAAGTGAAAGAGCAAAAGAATTTGCTGAATTATTAAAGAGTTGTTCATTAAAAGAAGATGCCATAATAAAATATATGAACTCAACTGAAGCAGAAGCAGTAAAATTATTTGCTAATGCTTATTTAGCATTAAGAGTAGCATACTTTAATGAGCTTGATACTTATGCTGAATTAAAAGGCTTAAATGCTCAAGATATAATTGAAGGGGTAGGATTAGATCCAAGAATAGGAACACATTATAATAATCCGTCATTTGGTTATGGTGGTTATTGCTTCCCTAAAGATACAAAACAATTACTAGCTAATTATAGTGGTGTACCACAAAATATAATTGAAGCAATAGTAAAATCAAATGATACAAGAAAAGAACATATAGCCGATATGGTATTATCTAAAGGCCCTAAAATTGTTGGCGTATATAGATTAACAATGAAAAGTGGATCAGATAATTTTAGAGCATCTGCAATACAAGATGTTTTAGCAAAAATATCTGCAAAAGGAGTAGATATTCAAATTTATGAACCAACATTAAAAGAAGATACATTTGAAGGATATAGAGTAGAACATAACTTAAAAGAATTTAAAACTACTTCTGATGTAATTATTGCTAATCGTTTTAATGAAGAATTAGAAGATGCAGTAGATAAAGTTTATACAAGAGATATTTTTAGAAATAATTAATTTATTATAAAAGGTGCTAATTAATTTTAGTATCTTTTTATATTGTAAAATTTTAACCCTTATGTTAATCTGAAAATAAAAAAGGAGTATATATGAAAAAGAAAATAGCAATAACTAAGAATGGATATATTATATTAAAAATAATTGAAATGAATAGTAATCATGACAAATGTTCTTTTAAAATAATACCTATGGTAGATAATAAATACTTAAAAATAACTGCTACTAAGATGTTTTCTTTTCCTGAAGAAATAATATTTGATAATACTAAACAAATAGAATTAACTTATCATAAACAATCTAAATTATATGAGCCTAAAATTCATATTAAAATGATAGATAAAATAAAGAATGAAGCAACATACAAAACTTTACCATTAAAAAGAATTATTGAACCCAATGTTAAAACGTTAATACCAATCCCATTATTACAAGTAATTATACCTAATAATATAGTTATGAAAAAATATAGTACTAATAAAGAATATAAAGAGTTTGATATAGGAGGTAATAATATAATTGAAATATTTTTAACGAATAATATGAATTGTATATATAAATTTATGTATGATTTACCAACTATATCTAATGTTTTATTTAATGATAGTTTTGAACTTTTTACATCAGGTCAATGTTTAGCTAGAAATCTTTCAAAGATATTTGATGAAACAGGATACCATGCTATAAAAACTGTAATGTTTGGTAGTGATGTTACAAGTGATATTGGACTTTGGGTAGTTAACGTTTATGATAAAAATATAAATAATAATAAATTAGAATTAAATTTTATAGAAAACGAATTTTATTTACCCGTAACAATTGATAGATGGATCCCGATAAATAATAAGAAAATGAAGTTATATTTATTTGATATATCTAATAATGTTTTACTTTCTGAAGAAGCTAGAAGAAAATATTTAGATTTATTTGCAAATAGTATTATAAATTATAAAACTTATTTAAATAACCGATTTAAATAATAAAATAATTTTATATAAATAAAAATTATGATAAACTATTATAAGTGATTCAAATGAAAAGAGAAAAATTAAAATTAATAATATCATATATGTTAGTAATATTATGGATGATTGTTATATTTATGTTTTCTAATATAGATAATTATCATTCAAATAATACAAGTAAAGATACTATTTCTAAAGTAGTAGATAAAGTGTCTGATGGTGCCGTAAGTGTTGGTATCAAAGATAAACCAATAAGTAATGAGAAAAAAGAAAAAGTAGTAAATAAATTAAATTTACCACTTAGAAAAGTTATGCATTTTACAGAATACTTAATACTATGTGTATTATGGCTTAATGCTTTAAGTCAAAGTAAAGTTAAACATAAATATATAATAAGTATCATTATTTGTATATTATATGCTTTTACAGATGAATATCATCAAACATTTATAAATGGCCGTACTGGTCAATTAATTGATGTTTTAATTGATTCAAGTGGAGCCATCTTAGGTAGTATTATATATTATATTATTAGTAAATTAAGTAAGAAGAAATGATTCTTACTTTTTAAATGGTGGGCATCTATAATTTAGAAAAATAATTAAAAAACATAATATATAAAGAAAAGAAGAAAGGATGAGATTATGAAATATTACCCTTATAATAACTATCCTATTAATAATTACAATAATGATAGATATTTTCTATTACCATTTCTAGGCGGAGCTTTGATTGGCGGAGCAGCGGTAGGTTTAACAAGACCACGCCCAATATATAATGTTGCTCCTTATCCTGGAAATAACTTTAATCCTAATATGCCTTATGGTAATTATAGTTATAGTTATTATTATCCAACATACTATCCAAGACCATATTAAAAAAGATTACGCGGTAATCTTTTTTTGATATTTTAAATTAGCTAAAACAACAATTTGTTTAGTTTTATCTGTTTGACTACATGTTGTTAGAACTAATTGCTTTTTTGTACTATTAGGTATAGAAATTGTTCCATTTTTATTAACTTCGTAATTAGCGGTAACATAATAAAAATAAATGTTATCTTGAAAATATAATTTAATTTCATCATTACTATCTAACTTATACAAATTTTTAAAGAAAGCTTTACTGCCATTACCAGAATGGGCAGCAATTGCTAATATACTGTTTTCATGATCTGGCATAGTAGATTTCTTTAATATTTGTAAATTTTTACTAATGGTATTATTTTTACTATTAATATCATAAAGACTTTTTTGAATATTAACTTTAGGTATTTCTAAAATCCCTAAAGTTTTATCATCTTCTTGTTTGTAGTTAGATACAGATGTAATATAGTTATTAATTATATTATTTTCGCTTCTTTTATTGTAGTAATTATAAAAAATATATCCTAGTAAAATAATAATTAATAAAGAGTATATAAATATAATCTTATTATAATTTAGACCTTTTAACATTTATAAATAAACCAACTAATAGAAAAGAAGCAATACCTAATATACCAAATATGATAGGTTTATTATTAACACTTGTTTTTGGTACTTCAAAAGTTTCTGTTAAAACAATAGTCTTTTCATTAGTGTGAACAATTTCTAAAGCATTATTTTCTTCATTTATTTCAAAATAATATTTTTCGGGATTTAAATTATAACCTTCTGGTGCTTGTTTTTCTACTAAATAATATTTACCATAAGGTAAATTAAAAACATATATCATTCCAAGTTCATTAGAAACACCCGTATAAATAAGCTCATCATTCAAGTTATATATTTCAAATACGGCATTTGCTAAAGGCATTTCTGTATTTGCATCAATCTTTTTTATTTTAATCTCTCCTTTTTTTAAATAATTATCAAACTTTAATGTTAATTCTAAATTTTCTTCATTTAAACTAAAGTTATGTCTTTCACTATCAAGAACATATCCATCAATAGTTTTAGTTTCGACTAAATAATATTCTCCTAAATAAAGATTATCTATAGTAATTAAACCATCTTTGGTTTCAAATGAATTAATTAATTCATCTTTTGTAAACATTAATGTTCCATCTGGAGCATAAATATCTTCTTTTGCATATAAATCATATTTAATGCCATTAAGTAATTTTTTAGTGTATTCAAAAAGATTATCTTTTATTATTAATTCTTCCCCATATTTATACACTTTAACTTGGCCTTTAATTGGAGTATTAGCAAAATTAATCTCTAAAATGGCATCATCGTTATCATAAATAAAATTACTTTCTTCATTAAGAGAAAATTTTAAAGGCTCTTTGTTCCATAAATAACCATTAAATGTAGTATTTTCTATTTCTTCAATTTGATAGTTACCAAACTCTAAACCTTCTGGAGTTATAAAGTAACCATCATGAGTTTCATAGGTACATACTTTCTCTTTATTAGGATAATTTGTCATTTGACAAACATATTCGTTTGTATCTAAGTTTTTAATTTTAAATTTAAAATTTACATTTGCAATAATTCTATCTGTTTCACTGTCTACTTTAACTAATTTTAATTTGGGTGTTATTTTAGTATTAACGATTATTTTAACAATTGGCTCTTCTGAATTTTCATTTACCGTAATTTCGATATCTGGTGATAACCTGTAACCTGGAGTAGTATTAACTTGTCTTAAAATATAAGTTCCATATGAAAGCAGAGTTTGAACATAACCATCTTTATTAGTTGTAACTGACCACATTTTTTTCATTGAACTTTTTAAATAGATATCAAATTTAATATTTGGCTCAGCTTTTAATAAACCAGTTTCGTTATCAGAAGTAACTTTATAAATATTGATAAATCTTTTAATAACTAATTCATAGACAGTCATTAAAGGATTTAAGTTTTTTTCTGTTATTTCAAAGTAATGTTTTTCAGTATCTAAATTATAACCTAAACTACTTTTAATTTCTTGAACATAGTATTTACCTAAAGGAAGTTCCTTGCTCACTGCTTTATTTCTTTCACCACTTGTAGTTATTTCATCAACTAGTGTTCCATCTTCTTTATAAACCCCATAAATAGCTCCGGATAAAAGCCCATCTCCTTGAGGAGTATATTGTAAATAATCGTGATCTAACTTTTCTAAGGTAATCGTGCCACCAGTAACATTTATAGATACTTTAATAGTTAAAGGCTTGTAATAACCAAAGTAAGCCATCTTTTGCGTTACTTCATCAATTCCAGCAAAAGTTTGTGTTGGCTCTTTTGTATAAGTCTTTTGTCTTAATTCAATAGAAGTAGTTCCCACTTTACTTGGTGTCACTAATAAATCATTACCACTTATTTGTGCGTTCGCATTATCTGTATTTGAAATTTCAAATTTACTTAGAATATTATTATCATCATGAATAGTTAGGGTATTACCTAAAGTAGTGGTGTAAGTTTGATCTTTAAAAGATGGTGCATCATAATGATGATTAACTAAATTTAAAATGTCATTCCGCTCTTTAGTTACTCTAATAATATCACCAGCACCCGACATTTCGGTCCAAAATTCTACTGTTTGACCATTAACTGCTTCCCAAATAAGGGCTTGAGTAGCCATCCTATATCTAACTGTTTGATGACCTGGATAATCATAACCATAGTAACCAATTAATTGTAACTTTTCATTAAGTTCTTCTGAAAAAGGTGAATCCACCATACCTTCCGATCCTTCATATAGTTTAGTGGTAATATGGGTTCCTGGTTCGATACAATAAGTCGTTTTACCATCTATAGAATATTCAGTAAAGGGACCAGAAAACCAAGGAACATTTCCACCTTTTCGAAAAACAAAAACATCTGCAACTTTTTCTTCTTTTAGGGAAGATGCTGAAACACTTAATGTACTACAAAAAAACAAAGTTAATAAAAAAACTACATATATCAATAATTTCTTTTTCATTATTTTCCTTTCTTTTTCTAGTACTAATCAATTCCCATTTTATACTAATCATTTAACTTATTTAAACAATTTAAAATACATTTAATATTCCTCCTTTCACTTTATATATACTTTTATTTTCTTTGATTTCCTTTTTTTGTAGTGAATTTTTTATAAATTTGTATAAAAAAAACATAATTAGCCCATTATTAACATAGATTTGTAAGGGAGAATGTTATGTTTAATAATTTTGGTGTGCATGTAACAAATATTTTAAAAAAAGCAGAAGAAGAAAGATATGAATTGCATCATCCCTATGTTGGGACAGAACATTTATTGCTTGCTATTTTATCGCTTGATGGCGAAATAGCAAATTTCTTAAAAGAATATAAATTAACCTATGAAGTATTTCGCAAAGAACTCGTTTTAGTGGTGGGAAATGCCACTAAAAGTAGTGATATAAATTTATATACTCCTCTTTTAAAAAGAGTTATTAATAATGCTTTAGAAAATGCTAAAGAAAATAATAATGGAATAGTAACTCCTAAACATTTAGTGTTATCTATTTTAGAAGAAGGCGAAGGTATTGCTATTAGACTTTTGGTTAGTATGGGGATAGATATTGATGAGATATATGAAAGCCTTAATAAAAATAATAAATTAGTTAATAAAAAACTAGAGATATATGAAACAGGAATTAATTTAAATGAGACAGTTGATTTTAATGAAACTGTAGTAGGCAGAGATAAAGAGATTGATTTAATTATTGAAACTCTTTTAAGAAAGAAAAAGAATAATCCTATTTTAATTGGGGATGCTGGAGTTGGAAAGACGGCAATTATTGAAGAATTAGTAAGAAGAATTGAAAGAAGGGAAGTACCAGATAATTTATTTAATACAAAGATTGTCGCTCTAGAAATGGGTTCATTAGTATCAGGTACTAAATATCGTGGGGAATTTGAAGAAAAACTCACTAAAATAATTAAAGAATTAGAAGATAATCCAGATATAATTTTATTTATTGATGAAATTCACTCAATGGTTAATGCTGGTGGAGCAGAAGGGGCTATAACAGCGGGTGATATTTTTAAACCAACACTTGCTCGTGGTAAAATCAAATGTATTGGGGCTACTACTACTCATGAATATCATAAGTTTTTCTCATCTGATAAAGCTCTAATGCGAAGATTTGAAGTCATTAATATTAGTGAACCTAATTTAGAAGAAACTAAAGATATTTTAAGTAAAGTAAAATGTGAATATGAAAGGCATCATAATGTTATAATTCCTGATAATATGATTGATAAAATAATTTATTATGCTAATAAATTTATTAATAATAAGAAAAATCCAGATAAATCTATTGATTTTTTAGACTCAGTTTGTTCCAAAGTTAAAGCCCAAAATAATAATTGTTTAGAGAAAAAAGATTTGTATCATAAACTAGATAATTTAAAGAAAGAAAAAGAAAATAGTATTAAAAATAATGATTATGATCAAGCCTTAAAAATTTATAGTGAAGAGTTAGAAATAAATAAAAAACTAAAAAACTTTAATAAGAATAAAAAATTAGTTGTTAAAGAAAGTGATATTATTAAAGTTTTAGAAAATAAAACTAATATGCTATTTACTAAAGAAAAACTTGCCTATTTAAAACAAGTAGAAAAAAATATTAATAAAAAATTGTATGGTGTAAGTAGTCAAACTAAAAAAATAATTAATTTAATTAAAGATAATGCTTTAAATAAGAAAGGCTTCTTAAAAGTTTATCTAGAGGGTGGTCCCTATCTAGGTAAAAGTAGTATAGTAAAAATTATCGCGGAAAACACTATTGGGGCTGAATTTATTAAAATAGATTTAAAAGATTATAAAAGTCCAACTGACTTAAGTAAATTAATTGGTACAACCCAAGGTTATGTTGGTTATAACGATGAACATATCTTTAATAAACTCCAAAACAATAATTTTGCTATTATTTTATTTGATAATTATAATGCTAGTCATCCTCTTGTTAAAGATTTAATTAAACAAATATTAAAAGAAGGTTATATTTTAGATAACCATGGCGAGAAAATTTTCTTTAATAATACTTATATTTTTATTACTGATGATATAATCACAAATAATAGAGTTGGTTTTAGTAATAAACTAGGCGAACTTGAAAATAATGAACTATATGACTTAGTAGATGAAACAATTAAATTTAATAATTTAACTTATGAAGATTTACTTAATTATTTAACACTCAAAAAAATAGATAATAAAGAAGAAATAATTAAAAAAAGCCAATACGAAAAGTATAATTATAAGAATATTGCTAAGTTAATAAAAGAATATGAATTAATCAAAAATTAAAATTTGATTAATTTTTTTAAATTTAGCACTCATATATTGACAAGTGCTAAGCATAATATTATAATGATATTAGCAACTCGAGGTGTAGTTTGCTAATTAAAGGGTGGTGAGTTTAGTGTTAATGGATGAGCGAAAAAAAGCTTTATTAAAAGAAATAGTTGAAACCTATGTTAAAACTATTAAACCTGTGGGTAGTAATTCTTTATGTAAAAAGTTAAAGTGTTCAAGTGCAACAATTCGAAATGAAATGGTAGCCTTAGAGAACATGGGATATATTGAAAAGAATCACATCTCTAGTGGTAGAGTTCCAAGTGAACTAGGTTATAAATATTATGCTGAGTATTTAATGGAACCAAAAGATTTAACTGGGGAAGATATGTTAAAACTGCAAACTATTTTTTCTAATAGTGAGCTAGAAGTTAGTGATGCTGTTGCTAAGTGTTTAGAAATAATTAGTGATTTAACTAATTATACATCTGTAGTATTAGGTAAGAATAGTTATGATAATTTTCTTAAACAAATTAATATAATTGCTCTTGCAGAACATAAGATTATAGCGGTAGTATGTACTGACAAAGGAATAGTTGAAAATAAACAATTTACACTTCCTGATAACACTAATGTAGAAGAAGTAATTAAAGTAGGTGAAATGGTTAATAAATTATTAATTGGTACACCTATTAATAAAGTAGCAGAAAAATTAGAGTTAGATATTAAACCAGTAATAGCTAAAAAGGTAAAAGACTATGAAACAGTTTATAATATCTTTTATGATGCTTTTAATGACTTTTTACTACATAATACCAATATTCATGTATCTGGTAGAGTTAATCTTCTAAAAGAACCAGAATATGAAACCAGTGAAGATATTAAAAGAATAGCTACTAAATTAGAAGATGATTCTTTTAAAGAAATGGTAAGTAGTATTGATGGCAGTGAAGATTTAAAAATCTATATAGGTAAAGATTCTAATTTTGATGATAATGTTACAGTTATCAAAAAGAAATATAAATCTGGTGGTGAAGAAGGTACCATTGCCATAATTGGCCCTAAGAGGATGCAATATGAAAGAGTTGTTTCACTACTTAACTATATGGTAGATAAAATAGAGGGAAAAGATGATGGAAAATAACGAAGAAGTAAAACAAATAGATACTCTAGATAATGAAAAACATCAAAAGAAAGAACATAAGAAGGTTAATAAAGAAATAGAAAAGTTAACTGAGGAAAATAAAATACTTAATGATAAAATTCTAAGAATATCAGCAGAAATGCAAAATATGAAAAGAAGATATGAAGAAGAAATCTCAAGAATATGTAAATATGAAGGAGAAGGCTTCATTAAAAAAACATTAGGTATCTTAGATAACTTTGAAAGAGCTGTTTCTATGGATGATGATAACTTAGAAGATGAAGTATCAAAATTCTTAAATGGTTTTAAATTAATTTATAATGATTTAAAAAATAATTTAACTGCCGTTGGTGTAAGTGAAATAGAGTGTTTAAATAAACCTTTTGATCCTAGTGAAATGGAAGCTGTATTAACAGAACATAAGGATGGGGTAGATGCAGGGCTAGTTACTGCAGTTATGCAAAAGGGTTATAAATATAATGATAAAGTTATAAGACCAGCAATGGTTAAGGTTAGCGAATAATTGCTCAAATAATTGAAAGGAAAGATGAAAAATGAGTAAAATTATAGGTATAGATTTAGGTACAACAAACAGTTGTGTTGCTGTACTAGAAGGTGGAGAAGCAAAAGTAATTCCTAATAGTGAAGGAAATCGTACAACTCCATCAGTAGTAGCCTTTAAAGGCGATGATGAATTAGTTGGTGAAACTGCTAAAAGACAAGCAGTAACAAATGTTAAAAATACTATTTCATCAATAAAGAGAAAAATGGGTACTAGTGAAAAAGTAGAAGCTAATGGTAAGAAATATACACCAGAAGAAATCAGTGCTAAAATTTTAAGTAAACTTAAAAAAGATGCTGAAAGTTATTTAGGTGAAAAAGTTACTAAAGCAGTTATTACTGTTCCAGCCTACTTTAATGATGCTGAAAGACAAGCAACTAAAAATGCTGGTAAAATTGCTGGCTTAGAAGTTGAAAGAATAATTAATGAACCAACTGCTGCAGCCCTTGCTTATGGACTTGATAAACAAGATAAATTACAAACTATCTTAGTTTATGACCTAGGTGGTGGTACATTTGATGTATCAATTCTAGAACTTGGTGATGGTGTTTTTGAAGTTAAAGCTACAAGCGGTAACAATCGTTTAGGTGGCGATGACTTTGATGCTCGTGTTAGTGATTATTTAGTAAGCGAATTTAAGAGTGAACATGGTATTGATTTATCTAAAGATAAAATGGCTATGCAAAGAATTAAAGATGCTGCTGAAAAAGCTAAAAAAGATTTATCTGGTATGACTACTGCCCAAATTAGTTTACCATTTATTGCTCAAAGCGATGAAGGACCTCTACATTTAGAAATGAGTTTATCAAAAGCTAAATTTGAAGACTTATGTCGTGACTTATTTGATTCAACTCTAGAACCAGTAAGAAAAGCAATGAAAGATGCTAAACTTTCTAATAAAGATATTGATAAAGTTATTTTAGTTGGTGGATCTACTCGTATTCCATATATTCAAGAACTTGTTAAAAAAGAATTAGGTCAAGAACCAAATAAAGGTGTTAACCCTGATGAAGTAGTTGCCATGGGTGCTGCTATTCAAGGTGGAGTTTTAACTGGTGAAGTTGATGATATAGTATTACTTGATGTTACACCACTTTCACTTGGTATTGAAACACTTGGTAATGTTATGACAGTTTTAATTCCAAGAAATACAACAATTCCAACAAGTAAGAGTCAAGTATTTAGTACTGCCGTAGATAATCAACCAGCAGTTGATATTCATGTCCTTCAAGGTGAAAGACCAATGGCTAGTGATAACAAGACTTTAGGAAACTTCCAACTTACTAATTTACCTCCAGCTAAAAGAGGTGTACCTCAAATAGAGGTTACATTTGATATCGATGCTAATGGTATTGTTAATGTTAAAGCTAAAGATTTAGGAACTGGTAAAGAACAATCTATTACAATTACATCTAGTACAAACCTTTCTGATGATGAAATTGATAAGATGGTTAAAGAAGCAGAAGCTAATAAAGAAGCTGATGAAAAGAAAAAAGAAGAAGCAGAAGTCAGAAACAATGCTGATGCAATGATTTTCCAAACTGAAAAAGCTTTAGAAGATCTAGGTGATAAAGTAGATGCTAAAGATAAAGAAAAAGCTGAAGATTTACTTAAAGAATTAAAGAGTGAATTAGAGGGTTCTGATATTGATAAGATTAAAGAAAAAACAGAAGAATTATCAAAAACTGCAATGGATTTAGCAGCTAAAGTATATCAAAATGTAAATCCAAATAATAATAGTGAAGATGCTACTGAATCTAGTAAAAAAGATGATAATGTAGAAGAAGCAAAATTTGAAGAAAAATAATAAATACGATAGTTACAGGCTCTAGTTACTAGAGCCTAACTTTTAATTAAGAAAGGTTTATATGGCAAAGGCAAGAAAAGAATTTGATGATAAATATAAGTGGCATGTAAGTGACTTATATAAAAGTGATAAAGATGCATTAAAAGATATCGATTTTATTGCAAGTAAAATAGGGGATTTTGCTAAGTTTAAAGGACATATATTAGATAGTGCTGATAATTTATTAGAATTACTTACTCTTGATACTCTACTTTCTTTAAAAATAGAGAAGGTGTATACTTATGCACATTTAAATAATGATGCAGATACATTAGATACGAATTATCAAGAATTATTAGGTAAAGCTAAAAATATTTATACTAAATATTTAGAAGTTACTTCTTTTGTAACACCAGAACTTTTAAAAAAAGATTATAGTTTAGTAGAAAAATATATTAAGGAAAATAAAAAATTAGAAGAATTTAGAAGAACTTTGAAATCTATTTATAGGATGAAAGAACATATTCTAAGTGAAGAAGTAGAAGCTGTATTATCAAATTATGCTAAATTAATGGATGCTCCTGATGAGATAATGGGCTCTCTTACTGATAGTGATTTTAAATTTGATAATATTATAGTAGATGGTAAAAGTACTGAACTTACCGAAAGTAATTATTCCATATATATAAGAAGTGAAGATAGAGAAGTACGTAAGCAAGCATTTAATTCATTATATAAAACTTATGCTAGTTTTAAGACATCTCTTGCTTCTATATTAAGATGTGAAGTTGAGAAAAATGTTGCAAGTGCAAGGGTAAGAAAATATAAAAATAGTTTAGAAGCATCATTATTCCATAATGAAATAGATAGTAAAGTTTATTATAATTTAATCGATTCAATTCATCAAAATTTACCTTCTTTATATCGTTATTGGGATTTGAAAAAGAAATTGTTAAAATTAGATGATTTTCATTTATACGATACATATGCCGATATTGACTTAGGTAATACTCGTAATTATACCTATGAAGAAGCTAAAGATTTGGTATTAAAAGCAGTGGCTCCTTTAGGGTGTGATTATGTAAATAATTTAGAAAAATCTTTTACTGATGGTTGGATAGACTCATGTAATAATGAAGGTAAAAGAGGTGGTGCTTATTGTACCGCTTGTTATAGTGCCCATCCTTTTGTTTTAATGAGTTTTGAAGGACTTCTTAATGATGTTTCTACTTTAGCTCATGAACTTGGTCATGCAATGCATTATTACTATGCTTGTAAAAATCAAAGTTATCAAGATTATGGTTATAGCATTTTTGTGGCTGAGGTTGCTAGTCAAGTTAATGAAATCTTACTTTGCCGTTATTTATTAGATCACTCTAATAAAAGAGAAGAAAAATTAAAAATAATTGATGATTTATTACAAAAATATAAAGCTTCTATTTTTAGACAAACTATGTTTGCAGAATTTGAATTATTCTTACATGAATATACTGAAAATGGTGGTGTATTAACTAGCCAAAATATGTGTGATAAATATTATGAATTAAATAAATTATATTTTGGTGATAATGTTATTATTGATGAAGAAATAAAATATGAGTGGGAAAGAATACCACATTTCTATATGGACTTTTATGTTTATCAATACGCAACTGGTTTTGCTGCTGCCATATATTTAGCTAATCAAATTTATGATAAAAATGAAACTGTTAAAAATAATTATTTAGAATTCTTAAAATTAGGTTGTACTAAAAATCCAATTGATTCCTTAAAAGTTGCTGGTATTGATATAACAAGTAATAAAGTTTATAATACTGCTATCAAGTTTATGGATGATTTAGTAGAAGAATATAGTAAATTACAAGGAAGTGACACAAAATAATGAATAAAAAAGATTATTATGAAGTGCTTGGAGTGTCTAAAAACGCGACCGATGAAGAAATAAAAAGAGCATTTAGAGTTTTAGCTAAAAAATATCACCCTGATGTTAATAAAGAACCTGGTGCTGCTGAAAAATTTAAAGAAATTGGGGAAGCATATCAAGTTTTATCTGATAAAAATAAAAGAGCGCAATATGATCAATTTGGCCATGCTGCTTTTGATAATGCATCACAAGGTGGCGCTGGCTTTGATATGGGTGATATTGATTTAGATGACATCTTATCTAGTATTTTTGGTGGTGGCCTAGGTGGTTTTTCTAGTTCTTTCTCTGGTTTTGGTGGAAGAACTAGAAAAAATAGTGCTCGCAGAGGAGAAGACCTATTAATGCGAGTTAAACTAACTTTTGAAGAAGCCGTTAATGGGTGTGAAAAAGATATTAGAGTAAATGTTACAGATACTTGTGATGAGTGTCATGGTGCTGGTGGGTTTGGCGAGGCTAAATGTAGTATGTGTAACGGCCTTGGTGTTGTTCGGGATGAACAAAGAACTATATTTGGCGTAATGCAAACCCAAAAGACTTGTCCAAATTGTAAAGGTGCTGGTAAAACATTTAGAGAGGTTTGTTCTAAATGTCGAGGTACTGGTCAAATAGAAAAGAATAAAACTTTAACTATCAGTGTTCCTGCTGGTATTGATACTGGTAATCAATTAAGATTATCTGGTAAAGGTGGAGCTGGTGTTAATGGGGGTGCAAGTGGTGATTTATACTTAGAGTTTGATGTTGCTGATCATAAATATTTTGAACGTCAAGGTGATGATATTTACTTAGAGGTGCCAGTAACTATTACAGAAGCTGTCTTAGGTTGTAAAAAAGAAATACCTACTTTAAATGGTAATGGTTATATCGAAATAAAACCAGGTACCCAAAATTATTCTAAGTTAAAATTAAGAGGTAAAGGAATTAAAAACATAAATAGTAAGACTACTGGCGATATGTATGTAGTTATTAATGTTATTATTCCAACAAAACTTACAAAAACCCAAAAAGACTTATTCAAAGACTTAGCTGATACTGATTTAGAGAGTGAACCAGAATTTAAAGACTTCAAAAGATCATTAAATTGATCTTTTTTCTTTGATTTTATCGAGAAAAATTGACATATTTAGGACTTTTTAATATAATTAAAATATAAGGTGATGCTAATGAAACAACCTATTTTAGTTAAATTAAAGATGCGTGGTATATATAAATCAAGTTTATCAGTAATTGGTTTATTATTAGTAGGTATTTTAACTGTTGGTTTTTTCTATTTATCTTATCTTAATTTTAAAGATGGAGATAGTGACATAGAAGTAAATGGGACATTATCAATTAATTATGCTGATGGTAAAAAATTTAGAGTGGATGATAAAAAAACTATTACCTTTTCAATAAGTAATAGTAGTGATAGAGTTAGTTATTACCATATTGGTTTTAAAAAAGTTAAAGGTAGTGGCGAATATAAATTATCTTATCAAAATGTAGTAGTAACTGAAGGAAAACTTAATAATGCTGAATATTTTAATGAAGATTATATTAGTATAGATGCAGGAGAAACAAAATTATATACATTAGAATTAACAAATACAGGTAATGAAACTTTACAAGGGGTAATTAATGTCAATTTACAAGGTGGTAAAATTGTGACATTTGCAGATAGTATTTTAATTAATAATATTCCAACCGAAGATACTTTAACTGAAGTAGGAGTTGATCCAGCAATAGAAAATGAAGGCTTAATTAAAAGTAGTGATGATATAGGTGTTTCTTATTACTTTAGGGGAAATGTTACTAATAATTATGTTTTATTTGGTGATATGTTATGGCGAATTGTTCGTATTAATGGTGATGGTACAGTTAGACTAGTTTTAAATGAATTTGCTTCAACTCTTACTAATTATTACAATGAGTATAATGAAAATATCGATTATAAATCTTCTAATATTAATACATATTTAAATAGTTGGTTAGAAGATAACTTACGTAATAAACTAAATTATATAGCTAATACTAAATTTTGTAGTGATATAACTAAAGATGCTAATTATAATTATTTAACTTATACAAGAATTATGACTAATAAAATACCTACATTAAATTGTTTAGGGACATCATTTAATAGTAATATTGGTATATTATCAGTTGATGAAGTTGTTTTGGCTGGTGCTAGTCCTAATAGCGATAATCATGATTTTTACTTATATAATGAAAAAACTAATAATGTTTGGTATACAATGAGTGGTGCTAAAGGTAATGCCTCAAGTTTAAATATGTTTATGATTGATGAAAATGGTAAACTTAAATATGATGTCAATGGTAATTTATATAGGGAAGTAAGACCAGTTATAAATCTAATTAAAAATGTAGAAGTAACTGGTAATGGTACGATAGATAATCCTTATCAAATTAAAGAGTAAATGTAAAATATTTATTCTTTTTTATTGTCAATAGAATTTCAAATTAATGTCAATGATATAAAAAATGTGTATTTTACTTTACAATAGTAAGCAATAATGTGATAGAATATGATTGTGGTGGTAAATATGAATTTATTTGAAGAGATTGGTCAATTTTTAAGCCATTTAGCTTTTGTTGATATTGTCTTTTTTATCGCAATTATTACATTACTGATTTTAATTGTTACTTTAATATATTTTATAAAAATTAATAGAGATGATCCGGGTAAGGATAATGATTTACCGAGTGGACCTCCAAGTCAAAATGATGATAAAAATGCGGAAAATAGTGAAGATTTAAATGCGATTGTTGAGAATATAACAACAAATGAGCCGGGTGTAAATAATGAATATGATGATGAAGAAGGGGAACTATTAGACTTAGAAAAATTAACTAAAAAATTGCAAGAACAAGAAGATGGTGAACGAATATCTTGTAATGAATATGAAAAAAATCAAGAAGAAAAAGCAATTATTAGTTATGATGAACTTTTACAAAAACATAATCAATACGCACTTAATTATGAAAAAGAAGAAGTTGTTGATGATTTAGTTATTAAAAAAGTGGATTTAAATGATTTAGAAAATAAAAACGAAGAAGCCGAAGTTATTGGGGTAAAAGTTATCAGCTATGATAAAGAAGAAGCTTTTTTAAAAGCATTAAAAGAACTTAATAGTTTATTAAATTAAAGGGTGGTTTTATGAAGTTTTATATAGAAACTTTTGGTTGTAAAGTAAATACTTATGAATCTAATTATATAAAACAGTCACTAATTAGTAGTGGCTTTCTTTATGTAAATGATTTAGAAGATGCAGATATTATAATTATTAATACTTGTACAGTTACGAATACAGCCGATAGTAAATGCAAAAAATTTGTAAGAAAAGTAAGAAGAGAAAATAAAGATAGTGTATTAGTAGTCTTAGGTTGTAGTGTTCAAAATAATTTTATAGAATATAACAATATGGATATTGATATTCTAATAGGTAATCAAAATAAAAATAAAATACCAGAGATTATTAGAGAATATTTAAAACATCCGGCTAAGTATACACATTACAATAATAATCGTGATTTAGTCTTTGAAGATATGGAAATTAGTGATTTTGATCATACAAGAGCGTTTATCAAAATTCAAGATGGCTGCGATAATTTTTGCTCTTATTGTATTATACCTTTTATGCGAGGTAAATGCCGTAGTAAAGAATTTACCAAAATTATCGAGGAAGCTAAAGAGTTAGTCAAACATAATCATAAAGAAATAGTCTTAACTGGTATTCATACTGGTTCTTATAATTATGAAGGTAAAGATTTGGTTGATGTTATAAATGCTTTAAGTGAAATTCCGGGTCTTGATAGAATTAGATTATCTAGTGTTGAAATTACCGAATTAAATGATAAGTTTTTAGAAATGCTAAAGGTTAATCATAAATTTTGCGACCATTTACATATTCCACTTCAAGCGGGTAGTGATGCTATTTTAAAATTAATGAACCGTAAATATGATATGAATTACTTTTTTAATAAAATCGAAAAGATTAGAAAAATAAGACCAGATATTTCTATTTCTACTGATATTATTGTTGGATTTCCTAATGAAACGGAAGATAATTTTGCTGATACTTATGAAAATGCTAAAAAACTAGCATTTAGTAAAATACATGTTTTTCCATATTCAAAACGAAATGGAACAGTAGCTAGTATGATGAAAGAAGTAAGCTCAACCGAGAAAACTAATCGAGTTCATAAATTATTTGATTTATCAAAAGAATTAGAAGAAGAATATTCTGAAAAATTTAAGGGTAAAAAAGTTAAAGTATTAATTGAAGAAGTGAAAGATGGTGTATCTATAGGACATACATCTAACTATCTAAAAGTTATAATACCAGAAAAATTAGAACGCAATAATATTTATGAAGTTATTTACAAATAAAAAAATATTTCTCAAATTGTAGAAATATTTTTTTCAAATTAATTAAAATTTACGATATAAACCAATAGCTTTACCTAAGATAACACAATTATTTAAAATTATTGGATCCATTGTATCATTTTCTGGTTGTAAACGAATATGGCCATTTTCTTTGTAAAATCTTTTGATAGTAGCTTCATTTTCTTCTGTCATGGCTACAACTATATCACCATTTTTAGCGGTACTTTGTTTTTTGACGATAACATAATCGCCATCAAATATTCCGGCCTTTATCATACTTTCACCACTAACATGTAAAGTGAAAATAGTTTCTTTGGCTGGTATTAAAGATGCTGGTAAATCAAAAAACTCATTTGGTTGTTCAATGGCAGTTATTGGTGAGCCAGCAGTTATTTTTCCAAGAAGAGGAACCTTAACAATATCTTCATTGCCTTTCACATATTCGTTGTCACCCAATATTTCAATAGTTCTAAATTTATTGCTGGTAGTTTTGATATAACCCATTTGCTCTAAGTTTTTCATATGGACAAAAACAGTAGCAGGACTAGATAACCCTACACCTTTACAGATTTCTCTAATAGCAGGTGGATAACCATGTTCAGCACTATATTTCTTGATAAAGTCTAAAACATCTTTTTGTCTTTTCGTAAGTTCATTAGTTTTCATATATAATCTCCTTATAAGTTAATTTTACAATAAGATGAAAATAATGTCAAACAATTGTTTAATTTTTCAAAAAACTATTGATACGAACAATTGTTTTTGATAAGATAGATTTGTAAGAAAGAAGGAGTGATATTTATGAAAAAGTTATTAGTCAATTATGGAGGAATTATTTTATTTTATTCCGTACTTATATTTGGAGTATTGCTCCTGAATGCCAGGTTTGCATACTTAAATAACTTACCTACAAATGTAGCAAACAATAATATTATTAATGATTAAAAAAGTTAAAGTTGTTATTTAACTTTTTTTCATTTATAATTTAATTAGAAGATAGTTTTATTATAGAGGGTGATATAATGAAAAAAATATTAGTAGTATATGCAAGATATGGATCAGGTCATAAATCTATTGCAGAGTATGTTGCTAACTACATAAGTGAGAATAATAAAAAAGCGGAAGTAAAACTTCTAGATATAACAGATTATGGTAATTTTTTAGGTAGAACTTCAATCAAATTATGGGATTGGGTATGTCTACATCGGCATGAAAAAATATTTGATGTTGCTTATGAACTTATGGACTATAAAATATCTACGCTAGGCCATAATGGAGTTGCTCGTAAATGTTATGATAATGAACGTTTGCGTAAAGAAATATGTGATTTTAATCCCGATATTACAATTTCTACCCATTTCTTTGGTAGCAATATGGTTACTTATTATAATAAACTAAATTTAATTCATAGTAAGCTTTTCACTATAATAACCGATTATCGTACTCATGAGTGTTGGACTAGAAACCATAAAACAGAAGATGGATATATTGTTGGTAATGAAATGGTTAAAGAAGAACTTATATCAAGGGGAGTAGACGGCAGAAAAGTTTATCCTTTTGGTTTGCCTCTTAATATAGCTAAAATCAATAATTTAGATGAAGAAAATGTAATTTTAAAAAGATATAATTTAACTGGTTCTCGTAAAATATATTTATTTTTTGGTGGTTCATCCATTGGTAGTATGTATTATTATGATTATTTTAAAGCCTTAGCTAAAATGAATATTAATGCCGATATTGTTTTTGTCTGTGGTCGTAATGAAAAATTAAAAGATAAATGTGATTTGTATGTTAAGAAAAATAATATAAAAAATATTTTAGTTTTAGGTTACTCAACTGATGTCTTTAATTTAATGAAAATTAGTGATTTAGTTATTTCTAAACCGGGTGGGGCAACAGTTACCGAATGCTTAGAAATGCGTGTTCCTATGTTATTAGTCCCTGGTGTTGGAGGACAAGAAAAATATAATGCTCGTTTTATGACTAGAAAGAAATATAGTATTAAAGCCAAAAATATTAGGGCATTTAAAAAATGGATCAACAAATTAGAAGAGAACCCTAGTATAATTTATAAAATGAAAGATAGATTAAAAATGCTAGAAAATAATTCTTCAGTTGAAAAGATTAATAATTTAATTAGTAAAATGTAAGGGATTGAATTTATGAATAAAATTGATAGTAATATTGTTAATAATTTAAGAATTTATAGTAGTAAGATAGCTAGTTCTTCTAATGTCGCGGAACTTTGTTATAATGCTACTCCTTTAGTATACAATTTATTTGCAAGTAGCGTTAAATTTAACCCAAGTAATAGTAAATGGCTTAATCGTGACCGAGTTATCGTTAGTAATAAATTATTACCATTATATTATGGTATTCTTAATCTATGCTATAACGAAATATCTCTAGATAATTTAAAAGAATATGGTAGTTTTACCTCAATTACGAGTAATATTGCTAAAATAAGTACTCCGGGAATTGATGCAAGTAGTATTAAAAATGGTGATGTCATAAGTAGTGCCGTAGGTATTGCCTTAGGGGAAAGATACTTAGAGTCTTTAGTAAAAGAAGAAGATCCTAAAAATAATTTAGTTAATTTTTATACATATTGTTTATGTACAAAAGAAGATATTATGGATGCATCATCTTATGAAGCACTATCTTTTGCTAAATCACAAGATTTAAGTAAGCTAATTATAATTATTTTTGATGATATAAGTAATAATGATTTTAAAGATGATTTAAATGAAAGATTTAGTTCTATAGGTTTTGAGTTTGAAAGTTTAAAGATACAAGAAATATCTTCGTTTAATAATGCCGTGGAAGATGCCAGAAAAGCTAAAACTATATCTATTTTCCAAATAAAATATAAAGAAAGTGCTGAAGTAGAGAAAAAGATTAGTGAATTAAAAGAGGCAAGTTGGGAAGAGGATAATGTTCGTTCTTCTTTTGAAAAAATAGTTACTAAAAGACTTACTAATAGTTTAAATAAATGGGATTTATTAAAAGAAGAAAGCATTAAAAATAGTAAATTAAAAGAAATAGTAAATTTCCTTGAAAATAAAAAGATTAAAATAGCTTTTAAACCGGAAAATATCAAAATAAATGATGGTTATGAAGAAGAATTATTGGTAAGTAATAATAAAATACTTAATATAGTTGCCTCTAAAAGTCCATTTATTTTATGTACTAGTGATATTGATTTTGCTATAAATAAAAATAATATAACAAAATCAACTCTTATGAGTAAGGAAAACCCTTTAGGCAGAAATATTTACTTTCATAATCGGGTGTTATCTATGGCTGGAGTATCTTGTGGCCTTGCATTCCTCGGTTTTAAAGTTTTTGCATCTACTTATTTAGTAAATGAAAATTTAATTGCGAGTTCAATAAAATTAAGTTTAATTAATAATTTAAATATTAATTTCACCTTTACTCATGATACTTTCTTAAATAGTTATCAGTATTCTCTTCATAGTTTTGATGAAGTTAGTCACCTTTATAGTATCCCTAATTTAATTAATTTCCGTCCTTGTGATATTAATGAGATTATTGGTGCATATGATTTACTAAGCCAATTTGAACAAACGACAACTTTAATATTAGGTAATGATAAAACACCAAAAATAAATGGTTCTCAAAGTAAATATGTTCCTGCTGGGGCATATCCAATCAAAAAAGAAACGGAAGAATTAAATGCCATTATTATTGCATCGGGAAGTGAAGTTTCTATTGCTCTTAAACTAGCCTTTGAATTATCATATTATGGTATTTTAATTCGCGTTGTATCAATGCCTTCTGAAAGTATCTTTACAATGCAAACAGAAAGATATAAAAATATTTTACTTCCTAAAGATATTAAAACATTTGTGATTGATTTTAATAATGCTAGTTTTGCTTATAAATATGTATCTGGAAAAGATTATATTTTAGATATTAATAAATATACTTTTGGTGGTTCTAAAGAAGAATTATTAAATGAATATAACTTAAATACTGATGCTCTTAAAGCAAGAATAATTGAATTAATGAAAAAATAATTTTATCGACATCATCTAACAAAATATATAATATGTCTAGTTATATAATTTGTTTAGGTGATTTTTTAATGCGGACTTTTTATATATTTAAAATAAAAAAAGAAATAACTATTTTAACTAAAGAAATTCCTTATAATTTATATAAAACTATTGAAAATTTATATTATTATGACAATGTAAATAATGAAGTCTCTTTTAAAATATTTAATGATTTATTTGATCAATTTGATGCTAGTTATTTAAATAATCATTTACAAACTCTATTTAAAAATAATCGCTTTTATCGATATGATGATAGTATTCACTCAATTAGCAATAAATATATTCCCGAAAATAGTAAATTAAAAGTTTATAAAAGTCATTTACTTCTAAAAAGTGATGTGATTAAACCAACTCTTTTAGTTAATTATTTGATGAGTGATAATTTATTTGTCTGCGATTTTAAAAATAAAGACTATTTTTGGTTAAATGAGTTTGTTAGATAACCCTTTTTGTGATAAAATTAGTATGTGATTAATATGAAGTTTAAAATCAACGATTATATAATTGAATATGAAGTAATTAGAAAAGATAATAAAAATCTTTATTTTCGTTTTGATGAAAATTGTAAATTAATTATTACAGCGCCTCGTTTTATCACCGATAAAGAAGTGCAAAACTTAATTACTAAAAATTCTAGTGCTATTTTAAAAATGTATGAAGAATCTTTAGAAAGAAAGACACGAGATAGTTCTTTTTGGTATTTAGGAAAAAGTTATGAAGTAACTTTTGATAACCGAGTAGTAGACTTACAAATAGAGGGTGATACTATAACTTGTCATGATGAAGAGGCTTTAAAAAAGTTTTATGATGCTGAGTGTTTAAGAGTGTTTAATGAAGAAATTGAAATATGTCGTAAATGCTTTAATAACTTACCTGATTTTAAACTAAAAATAAGAAAGATGCGTACTAGATGGGGTGTTTGTAACACTAGAGATAAAACTATCACTTTAAATAGTGAATTATTAAAAAAAGAAGTTGGTTTAATAGACTATGTAATTATTCATGAAATGACTCATTTTTATGAACCTAATCATAGTAAAAACTTCTGGGAAATAGTTAAAATGGCTCTTCCGGATTATAAAGAGCGAAGAAAAAAATTGAGGTATTAATAATGAGTAATATGTATCAAAAATATTTAGATGAGGTAGTAAGTAGGACTTTAAAAGAAATTTTGCCAATTTTAAAAAGTATGGAAGAAGAAGAATTAAACCCAAAAAGTCCAATTACAAAAATAAAAATGGCTACTTTAAAGAAGAATTTAAAAATTTTACAAGAAAGAATTACGACTTTTCAAGGGGAGGATTTATCATATAATGATTTAATCGAAGCTATATATCCTTATCATAATTTAGAAATAAAAGAACTAAGAGAATTATGGAGTTTATGTCCCATTAAGTTATATCAAGAAAAAATATATGAAAAGGTAAAAAATAAAGAAATTTTAAAAATGCCAGAAATAAACTTTTTAGAGGATGATATTTTAAAAGGAAATTATACTCATATTGATGATGTCTTTGCTTATTTTATGTATTTAATTAAAACTAGAAGCGAAGAACAACAAAAAAGTAAAAATATAATTACTTATCCTATGGTAAGTTATGAAACATTTGAAATGATAACTGCTAAATGGGTTGAGAATAAAACACAAAAATTATTTCAAGGTGCTAAATGTTTTGTTTTGCCTCAAAGTAAGTTAGATCAAAACAATAAAGATATAACTAATGGTAAACATGTTGAAGCCTATGCTGAAGGTAGTGATATTTATGTTGCAATAGAATTACTCCAAGATATATACAATGGTAAATATTATAATTTAATAAAATTATTCCATGAAATACGCCATATTGAACAACATTTTGCTATGCAAGCAGGAATAGTCAAAAAAGAAGTTATGGATATGATATTAGATACAATATTAACTGATATCTTAATAAAAAAAGATATTAAAGTATATTATGAAATCAATTATAAAGTACTTTCTTTTGAACTTGATGCAATTATTCATAGTATAGAAGAATATTTAGAGTATTATAAATCTATTGGTTCCCCTGTTAAAGAAGAAGATTTTTACCAAAATAAAATAGAAGAAAAGAAAAAATTATATACAGATAAAAGAGTAATCGCTGGCCATGAATACAATTTATATGAGTTATTTTTCGAAGTAATTAAAGATAAACCGGAATATTTAGAAGATGTTAGTCAATTAAAGATGATATTAAAGACTGAAAATGGTATTTTAGTACCAAAAACTAGCAAAGAAATAAAAGAAGAATACGCATTACTTGGGGAAGATGAAAAGGAAGAGTACGAAGAATTATTTGGTAAACATAATTTAACAGGTGATAGAAGAAAATAAGAAAGGATAATTAATGGAAATTACAAGTGTCAATAATGAAAAAATTAAATTTTATCAAAAATTAAAGCAAAAAAAATATCGAGATGAAGCTAAACTTTTTTTAGTAGAAGATGAGCACTTAGTTTATGAAGCATTAAAAGTAGGTATAGTTAAAGAAATTCTTACCTTAGATAAAAGTTTAGAGTTTAATGTTCCTACTATTTATGTTACCGATAAAATTATGAAGATGATTTCTAGTCAAGTAACTGGGGCCAGGATAATTGCCCTTTGCAATGAGTTAAAAGAAAAAGAAGTAAAGGGTAATATTATCGTTTTAGACCGTTTGCAAGATCCTGGTAATTTAGGGACAATCATTAGAAGTGCTGTTGCTTTTAACTTTGACAGTGTTATTTTAAGTGAAGATTCAGTTGACTTATATAATCCGAAAGTCATTAGAGCATCAGAAGGGATGATTTTTAATATTAATATTATTAGAACTGATATTAAAAAATTTCTTAATAATTTAGATGCATCTTATACTAAAGTTTCAACAGATGTTAATGAGGGGGAAGATATAAAAAATGTAAGTGCTAGTAAATATGCCATTGTTATTGGGAATGAAGGATCTGGAGTAAGTGCGGATGTTAGTAATTTATGTGATAAAAAAGTTTATATCAAAATGAATCAAAATTGTGAAAGTTTAAATGCATCTGTTTCTGCTAGTATCTTAATGTATGAGGTATATCATGGATGATTATATCAAAATTGGTAAAATTATTAATACTTTTGGTATTAAAGGTGAACTTAAAATAGATAGTGATTTTGAATATAAAAATAAAGTTTTTAAGGAAGATGTTCCTCTTTATGTTGGCATTAATAAAGATAAAGAAGTAGTAAGTACACATCGTGTTCATAAAAATTATGATTTAGTTACTTTTAAAGGTTATGGTAATATTAATGAAGTTTTAAAATATAAAGGTAGTTTTTTATATGTTTTAAGAGAAGATTTAAACTTAAATGATGATGAGTATTTATATAGTGATTTATTATATGTTAAAGTTTATAATGATGATAAAGAAATAGGAATAGTTACAGAAATACTTAAAAATTTTAATAATATTATTATAAGAATAAAAACGGATACAAAAGATGTTTTAGTACCAAACGTGCCTAAATATATCGTGAAATTTGACAAAAATAATCGTATATTATATACTAAATGCGTTCTTGAACTAATGTAATATAAATATAAAAGTAGGGATTTTATGAGAATTGATATTTTAACTCTTTTTCCAAAAATGTTTGAAGGTTTTTTAAGCGAATCAATAATTAAAAGAGCAATTGATAAAAAGGTAGTAACGATTAATATAATTGATTTTAGAAAATATTCTAAATTAAAACATAATCAAGTAGATGATACTCCATATGGGGGAGGAGCAGGAATGGTTTTAATGTGTGAACCAATAGTAACTGCCATTGAAGATATCAAAACTCCTGATTCACTAGTTATCTTAACAACTCCTCAAGGGAAAAAATATGATGAAGGTATGGCTTTAAAATTAAAAGATTATAAACACTTAATTATTGTCTGTGGTCATTATGAAGGTTATGATGAAAGAATTAGAAATTTTGTCGATTTAGAAATAAGTATTGGTGATTTCGTTTTAACTGGGGGAGAAGTTCCAGCAATGGCAATCACTGATTCAGTAGTTAGATTAATTGATGGGGTAATAAAACAAGAATCTTTTATAGATGATTCTTATACTAATTCTTTACTAGATTATCCTACTTATACAAAACCAGTAGATTTTAGAGGGTTAAAGGTACCTGATGTTTTACTAAGTGGTAATCATCAAAAAATTGCTGAATATCGTCAAAATGAACAAATCAAAAGAACTAAAGAAAGACGCCCTGATTTAATGGAGGATCAAAATGACTAAAATAAAAAATCCCAAAAATAATTTAGAAATTGTCGAAATAGATTCTCAAGGTGGTTTTGCTTTTAATAAAGGTAAAGATGATATTAAAATAACAGTTTATGATAGCGAAATGATAGAAAATATTATTGCTGATTTCTTTAAGCAAAAATTTCAAAAACTTGTATATCTAGTTTCATTATTTAATAGTTCCGATGATGATGATACAGATGACTCTCTAGTAAGAGATAAATGTGAAGAATTAAAACAACTCTTAATTATCAAATATCAAAAATTTTTAAATAAAAAAGATTTAGCTAAATATATTAATATGATTGAGATGTTAGAAAGTGAAATAAAAATTACTAGACATAAAGGAAGATAATAATAAACTGGAGGTATAAAAATGAAAAATAAAACTACCAAAATATTATTAATAATATCTATGGTTATAATTTTGATAGGAGTAGTTGGTTGGTTTGGTGTTAATTCCCTAATAGATGAGTCTGATAATGTCACGCTTTTATTTAGTTTAATGGGATCAGTGGCATTACGACTATTAATAGTAGTATTGGCGTTTGGTTTAATTGCCCTTATGTGGCTTGTGTATGGGATAGTTATTTTATTTAAGAAAAATAAAAGTAATGGAACAAAATTTGCAAACCCTAGTAGTATAATTATTTTCTTAATTTTAATTATGTTAATTTTATCACCATTATTTTCATTATTTACTACTAAAAATGAAGAATATGTAAAAAATAAATATGACTATAATATTAAATATCAAGATAATGCAATGACTTATAATATTTATAAAATGGATAATAGAGTTGTAGTTTATAGTGAAGATCAAGTACAATGTATAAAAGCGCCTTGTCCAGCAATAAAGGGAAATTATGAAATCAAATTTTCCGATAGTCATATGAAAATTGTTAATGATTTTATTGATAGTTTCTTTGAAGATAGTAAATATAATTCTATTCAAGTGTATAGTGATAATTTAAATGATGAACAAAATAATATTTTAAAAAGTATTATTTATAATGATGAAAAAGAGTTAAGTAATGTTGTGAGTTAACAACATTTTTTTAATTAAAACTTGACACCGGGGGGGGTAATATATAAT
>CANQZN010000003.1 GCA_947628365.1 uncultured Bacilli bacterium
TCTTTTTGGCATGGGTTTCTTTCCAATTTATAACTTTCTATTAAAAATATCTTGACTTTTAATAGTTAGTCACCTCTTTAAAATATGTATCGGGATGATTTTTATCAAATAATTCATTACACCAAATAGCAAGAATCATTTCATCATCACCAATATTTTCTATATTATGGGTATATCCAACAGGAATTGTAATAATTTTTATTTCATTATCATCTACAATAAATGAATATTTATCATCATTTATAATACTTTTAAAACTAATCTTAGCCTTACCTTTAATTACAATAAATCTTTCCATTTTGGTGTGATGATAATGATTTCCTCTTACTATACCTGGTTTACTAAATGAAACTGAAAATTGACCATTTTCTTTAGTTCTAACTAGTTCAATAAATGCTCCTCTTTCATCTGTATTTTTAGTTGCAGTAACAGCCATATTTTCTAATTCCATATAACTTACAAAAGTAGCAAATAATTTTTTAATAAAATCATTACCTGTATTTGGTACATATATTGAATTCATATTTTCTTTAAATTCATATAATTTATCTTTTATGTAACCTAATTTAACTTTATATCTTGGATTAATGTAACAAATATTATCTATTTTTTCATCTGGTTTATTGCCATTTAATATTCTTATAAATTCTTCACATATATCATCTATATAAATTAATTCTAATTCCGTTTCTGGATTATCAACTTTTATTTCTAAATCATGAGTTATATTGTAACAAAATGTTGCTATTACAGAATTGTAATTAGGTTTACACCATTTACCAAATACATTATGTAAGCGATAAATATAATAATTTGTTAAATTATCCTTTATATAATCTTCAGCTAATTTTTTACTTTTACCATAATCATTATCTTTAATAGCTTGAATACTTGAAGTAATTAACAAAGGAATATTTTTATCTTTGATTAAATCTACTATTTTTTTGGTTAAATCACTATTTCCTTCATAAAATTCTTTAGGATCAATAGGTCTATTAATTCCTGCTAAATGGAAAATAAAATCTACACTTTCAATATTATCTTCAATTTTTTTAAATTCATCTTCTCTATCAAATGTTACAATTTCTATATTTTCCATTTCTTGTAAATGTGAAATTAAGTTTTTACCAATGAATCCATTGCTTCCGGTTACTAATACTTTCATCGTATCTCCTATTTACAATCTTTAAATAAGTCTAATTTCTTTAATAATTTTTTCATTCCTTCAATATCTAATCTTTTAGTATTATGGGAATTATATTCTTCTACTTTATTTAAATCAGCATTTCCTTCATTAAAATATTTTTGATAATTTAAATTTCTATTATCTGCTGGGATGCGATAATAATCTCCTAAATCTTCTGCATTTACCATTTCTTCTTTTGTTACTAATACTTCATATAACTTTTCACCATGTCTTGTTCCTATACAATTTACTGGTACATCACTATGTTTTAACTCTTTTATTGCTTTTGCTAATGTATCTATTGTTGCTGCTGGGGCTTTTTGAACAAATAAATCTCCTTGTTTTCCATGTTCAAATGCATATATTACTAAATCTACTGCATCTTCTAGTGTCATCATAAATCTTGTCATCTCAGGATTAGTTATTGTCAATGGTTTTCCTTCACTTATTTGTTCACAGAATAATGGTATTACTGAGCCACGACTAGCCATTACATTACCATATCTGGTTCTACATATTACAGTTTCGCCTTCTTTTAAATCTCTTCCTTTTGCTACTGCTACTTTTTCCATCATAGCTTTACTCATTCCCATTGCATTGATTGGATAAGCTGCTTTATCTGTACTTAATACTATTACTTTCTTTACTTTATGATTTATTGCTGCTTCCAACACATTATCTGTTCCGAGTATGTTTGTATTAACTGCTTGAATTGGAAAAAATTCACATGATGGTACTTGCTTTAATGCTGCTGCATGAAATACATAATCTACTCCATCCATTGCGTCATCTATACTTCTAAAATCTCTTACGTCTCCTATATAAAACTTGATCTTATCATTTTTATATTTGATTCGCATATCTTCTTGTTTCTTTTCATCTCTCGAAAATATTCTTATTTCTTTCAAACTGGAATTTAGGAATCTTTCTAATACTGCATTGCCAAATGATCCTGTTCCTCCTGTTATCATTAACACTTTATCTTTAAATATATCTTTATTTTCCATTTTCATCACCTATAAATCTTTCTAACTTCTTAACTGAATCTTTAACATCCAAATTATTAATTAAATAATTATAACCATTATCACCCATTTTTTGTCTAAGTTCAGTATTTTTTATTAAAGTATTAAATTCCTTTCTAAAATTTATTATATCACCATTTTCAACCCACAAACCACAATTTTCATTAATAAGAAACGAACCATAATCTGTATTTTTATCAATTGATGCCATTATTGGTAAATGACAGTTTAAATATGATAAAGTTTTTGACGGAAAATTAGGAATTGTAAATCTTTTATCTAAAAAGATTAAACCAATATCACATGCCTTCAATAATTTTTCATAATCAATTCGGGGAATATAATCAAACATTAAAATATTACTATATCCTTTTGTCAATTCTGAGACTTTCTTTTTTTCAGTTCCTTTACCAACTAAAACAAATTTAATATTCGTTTTATCTTTATATTCTTCAAAAATATCTTTTAAGAAATCCAAACCTTGCGGTTTACCAAAATTACCACCATATATAGCTACTATATCATTATTTTTTAAATTATATTTTTTCCTTATTTTTTCTTTTTCTTTTAATGTCAGTGGTTTGTCTTTTAAAATTTTCATAGTATTAGGAAATAATTCTAATTTTTCTCTATTTAAAAACTTATTATGTTTAAGTAAATATTCTAAATTGCCTTGTGACATACATCCTATTTTAGTGCTTATTTTATATAACTTTTTTTCTCTATATCTAAAGTACCAATATATAGGGCTATTTTTACTATATAATCCTATATCAACACCATTTTGGGGAAAAATATCTTTCATCATTAAATAAGAGGGAGCATGATATTTTTTCATTGCCCACTTAACAGTACTAGCCATAGTTAAAGGTGGAGATTCAAACAAAATCAGATCAAATTGTTCATTATTAAAATATTTTTTTATATCTTTTTTCAAATATTTATTTATAGATAAAATAGTAAATGCTTTTTCAACTAAATTTACTTCATAAAGATTTCCTATCTTAACCCTTAATACTTCTAAACCTCGTTCATGATATAATTTTGTTTCTTTAGCTTGTTTCTTTTCTTCTGTAACAACAACTTTAACGTCATGTCCGTTTGCTTTTAATTCTTCGGCTAAATCAGTATAAATATTAGAACCATTTTCTGGCTTCATATAATCAGATGTTATAAATAATACTTTTATGTCTATCACTTCCTAACTAACCTACAAAATAATTTTAACATATTATCTCTTAATAACCAATAAAAAAAGGAATTAAACTCCCTCTTTTATCGCTTTAATCTTATCTTTAGCAGTTATAATTGTTTCTTCTTTTGGAATCATAACATATAATTCCATATTTGGTACACTATAAGTAATTTCATAACTATCAGTACCATCTAAACTAATATTTTCAATCTCCCATTTAGGCATTTTATCAAGTTGCATATTAATCATACTTGTTATTGAATCCATATCTATATTAGTAATAAAACTTCCTTCTATAGCTTCTAACATATCACCATATTTAACTAGAATTGCTGGAGATATTGCTTTATCCATAATTGCTTTAATCATTCTTTGTTGATTTTCTCCTCTAACACGGTCCCCTTGAATAAATGCTTTTCTTGTTCTAACAAATTCTAGTGCCGCTTTACCATCAACTTTGTTGTAACCTTTATTATAATGAATATAATAAAAACCACTTGTAAAATCATATTCTGAATATACTTCCACTCCACCTAAAGCATCTACTAAATTAATTAAGGCATTATAATTTACTTTTATATAATAATTTATATCAATATCGAGTAATTTTTCAACAGTTTTAACACTAGTATCAATACCATATATACCAGTATGCGTGAGTTTATCTTTATCTCCATTTGCATTTAAAGAAACATAATAATCTCTTGGAATATTAATAAGTAATACTTTATGAGTAGTTGGATTAACACTTATAATTATATTAACATCACTTTTTGCTTTATCAGTAACACTACCGTATGAATCAGTACCAGATAAATAAATGGTAAATGGTTCTTTTGTTACATTAACCTCTTTACTAATATTATTTACTTTTTCTTTAACTTTAAATTGATAAATAATTTTAGTTCCGATTGTAACATCATTAGTTTCATCTTCTTTTAATAAGTTATAAATACTATCAACCATTAAGATACTATCAATAGTTTTATTCTTTAAATTTTCAAATAAATGTTGATATCCTTCTTCATTTTGAAAATCTAATTTTACTTTTTTGCCTAAATCATCTATGGCATCATCCATACTATTATCTAAACCTTTAGAATAACCAATTGTTTTATTATTTAAATCTTTTAAAGTATTATATTTATTTTCATCTAAGACTATTACATAATAATTTTTAGTTTCATAATCAAGTCCACTTGAAAAATTATTTAAAAAGTCAAAAGTTTGATTCAAGTAAAGGAAAACAATTATAAGTATTACAATATAAATTATTTCAAATACTGTTATAGTTTTCCGTACACCAGCCTTTGGTCTTCGAAGAAGCGAAAAATAAATCAAAAATAATGGAATTAAGATTACTATTAATATATATATTATTAAATATTTAATTGGTAAAACATTATATTTAATTATTAAATAAGAATTTATATATACAGAAATTAATAAAATTATAGCTAAAATAATTTTTAATATTTTTACTATTTTTTTTGTTTTACTTTTACTTGTTCTCATAATACTACCTCTAAAAACAATTATATTATAGTTTACTCTTTTAAACAAATATAATTAAAAAACAGCAAATATTTTGTCGCTAAATTGACACAATATTTACTATTTATAGTATTACCAAATAAATTATAATTATTAACCGGTAATGTAAAATAAAATACTTTTAGTTAAATCAGAGCAATCTTGAAAATAACTAACTTTAAATTTATTTAAAAACCATAATAGTGTAGTTTCGTCTTCTGCCACCATTTTGTTCACGTCAAACCAAATCATTGCGTAATGTATATGTATTTCAACATCTCCCATATTGTCTTCAAATGAAAACCAATCTTCCGTATAATAGCCCACGTCTAATTCATTAAATGAATCATTAACTAAAATACCACTCTGGTTATTTTCTTTATCATAATTATAAACTAATTCCATTTTAAACTGATTGGAATCTAAATGATTTAGAAAATCATAATCACCAGCATAATTACTATCATCAATAAGATAAGTAAGAAAATTTACATTAGTTAATTTGTAAAATTCTCTAAAGGTATTATATATTTCTTTATTGAATATTTCTGGTTTTAGAGAATAAACAAAGCCATCATCATATGGGTTAACATTATACAAATCTAATTTTACATATTTGTTTAAAGTGGTCTTTAAAGTATCAAGTTTTGATTTATCAGTATCTCCATCTTTTAAATACACGTTAATTTTAACTGGTACACCAACTGCTAAATTTCTACCCATAATTTTCATTCCTCCATTTCTTTGGGTTAATTTAAATAAAAAATCAATTACTTCTCATTTTTAAATTTCCTCCTTCTACTTTATATATAGAACTTTTTTCTTCCATTTCCTTTTTTCCCATAAAAAAAATTCACTATTCAAGTGAACTTATTTATTTTTAATCATAAAGTTATAAGCATCTTTACACATATCTTCTAGATTATACTCACAATGCCATTCTAAATCTTTATTAGCTTTAGAAGAATCAGCATAACACTCATCAATATCGCCACTTCTTCTTTCAGCGATTTTGTAAGGTATTTTAATATCATTAGCCTTTTCAAAAGCATTAATTATTTCTAAAACACTATAACCTTTACCAGTACCTAAATTATAAATATAAAGGCCATTTTCCGAATTTTCTAATTTTTCAATTCCTTTAACATGAGCTTTAGCTAAATCAATAATATGGATATAATCTCTTACACCAGTACCATCTTTAGTTTTATAGTCATCACCAAAAACATTTAAATGGTCTAACTCTTTAGTTGCAACCTTACATATATAAGGCATTAAATTGGCTGGAATACCTAGTGGATCTTCTCCAATTAAACCAGATGGATGAGCACCGACTGGATTAAAGTATCTAAAGATAATTATTTTAAATTCTGGATCAGCAATTTCTAAATCTTTTAATATTTGCTCTACAAATAATTTACTGGTTCCATAAGGATTAGTAGTATGTCCTACTTCACACTCTTCAGTTATTGGTACAATTTTTGGATTACCATACACAGTAGCACTACTACTAAAAACTAATTTTTTAACATTATGTTCTTTCATAACTGTCAAAAGAGTTAAAACACTACTAACATTATTAATATAATATTCTACTGGTTTTACAACACTATCACCAACAGCTTTATAAGCCGCAAAATCGATAACACAATCAATATTATTTTTAGTAAATATTTCATCTAATAACTCTTTATCAAGCATATTACCTTCATAAAAAGTAATATCTCTACCAGTTATTTCTTTAATTTTAGTTAAAACACTTTTCTTACTATTACTAAAATTATCAAGACCTACTACTTCATAACCTTTTTCTAATAATTCCACACAAGTATGACTACCAATATAACCACAACAACCTGTTACAAATATTTTCATTTCTTCTTCTCCTTCTTTTTATGATCATATAATATATCTGTTTTTAAAATCATAAATAGTAATAATATCATTAATATTGAATATATAATCATTGCTTCTTTAACATGCCCCATGGTATAAAATATAGAAACAGAAGAAAACAAAAGATTAATTAAATAGATAACTAAAACACTCATGGCTGGCGTAAATTTTAATTTTAATAATTGATGATGAAAATGTTCTTTATCAGGAGCACCGATATTTTCTCCTTTTAAAATTCTTCTAAAAATAGCAAGTGCTGTATCAAAAATAGGGATAGCCAAAATCACTAAAGGAATTATTAGTGATGTTAAAGTCGCTACTTTAAAGCTCATTAAAGCACTAACGGCAATCATGAAGCCTAAGAATAAACTACCAGAATCTCCCATAAATATTTTAGCTGGGGGAAAATTATGAACTAAGAAACCTAAAGTAGAACCAAACATAATTAAAGATATAATAATATCAAGACCATTAAATTTACCTAATATTATAGCAATAATACTAATAGTTAAGAAATATATTGAACTAACACCACCGGCAAGACCATCTAAACCATCAATTAAATTAATTGCGTTAGATATAGCGACAATAAATAATGTTGATAAAAAGTAACTTGTTAACAAATTAAATTTTAAATTAAGACCTAAAAAAGTTATTTCTGTAAAAAATACTTGACCATATATAACAACAATTAAAGCTGCAATAGTTTGCACTAAAAATTTATAACGGGCTTTAATTGGATTAATATCATCAAAAACACCAATTAAAAAGATAATAAAAGAACCAATTAAAATTGATAACATTTGGGTAGTAAGTTCACCATATAAAATATAACCAAATAGAAAAGATATAAATATAGCAAGACCACCTAATCTAGGCATTGGTTTTGTATGTACTTTTCTTTCATTAGGCATATCAATTGCTCCAACGTGATGAGCAATCTTTTTAGCTATTGGTACTAATAGTAAACTTGTAATAAATGTTACTAAAACAATTTCTACTATATTATGATTGTTAATAATCCATTTCATTTCCAAAACACCTATTCTTATTATACCCTACAAAAAGAAAAAAGAAAAGAAAACTCTATCAATGATAATAAAGTTTTCTCAATATTTTCATTTGGGATAATTTATTACTCGCACCACCCAAGAGCGAGAAACATTGTCGTCCAGAATAATTTATTACTCGCGCCATCTGGGAGCGAGAACATTTTCTTAAATGCAATGATAATATACTATAAATTCCTATCAAAAGTCAATAACTCTTAATAATAACTCTTAACTATCATCTTCACTATTCTCTTCTTCTGTTTCCTTCTTTTTACTTTTTCTTTTATTTTTCTTTTTTGGCTTTTCAATTATTTCTTCAGCCTCAGTTTTATTATCTTCTGTTTTTTCTTCTTCTTTTTGTTCTTCTATTTTATTTTCATCATTTTCTTCTTCTTTAAAAATATCTGCAAATTCACTTTCTTTTTTTACTGGTACTTTTTTCTTTTTCTTATGACACATAGAAATCATACAAATTAATGATAAGAATAAAGAAATACCAAAAGCTATAATAATATATAGATAAACTTGATTTAATTTCAATACTTCATCAAGTTCACTACGATCATATAAACTAAATGTTTTATTGACTGTATCATAAAGATAGAAATTTTTATCTCCTGTTTCAACATTTATACCATATACGACAAAGTTAGTTGAATTATCATTAATTTTAAAACCATCATATTCTTTGTCATTAATCATAACTTTGCTTTTAATTAAATTGTCTATTTCATCTTTATAATCTAACACTACTATTTTTAAACTAGTACCAACTTCTTCATTATATTTAGTATAGTTACCATTATCATAAACAAAACTTTCAACATTACCTTCTTCAGTTTTTAAACCAACTAAAGTATAATTTATTTTTTCATTATAACAAGCAGGTATAGTAATATCATTGATAGTAATATCTTTTTCCGTATATAATGTTGGACAATTAAAATTATTTCTTAATTTAATAACAGTATAATTAACGTTATTATAAGTTACATTTATTGGGTTTTGATCTATAACATTAACTGTAATAGTATAAGTTTTTTCACTACCATTTTCTGCTCTTACAACTACCTTTAAATTATTAGTGCCTTCTGATACAGAAATAGCTCCATCACCACTTACAGAAGCTTTACTATCATTTTCTAAAGCTTTAATATTAACACTATTAGTGCCTTCTGGCACAGTTACAGAATAATTTAAAGTATCTTTATCAAATGCTGGAGTTAATTCATAACCTTCAACACTTAAAGATTTTAAATTATTATCTTTTGAATAACTAGCTTCTAATTCTTTTTGCGTTATAATTTTGATTGTTTTACTACCGCTTGTAAGATTTATTTCACTCATATCTGCAAAAGCATAAGCAAGATAACTACCAACAGATACTTTAGTAGAACCAGTTTTTAAAGTTTTAAAAGTAAATGTGTATTTTTTTGACTTAATTCCTGTGGAAGAAGAGGAAGCCATTCTTACTCCCCCACCTTCACTATTAGTACTTGTAAGTTGCAAATAATTTTTATCATAATTAAGTTGCATTTGCCAACTACCAATTGCTGTACTACTAGATAGGGTAACTGTAACTGTAACTTTATTACCCACTACTACTTGAGAGGTACTAGTTACAGAAATATTACCTGAAGTAGCATAAACAAAATTGGGTATTAATAATAAACTAATTAATGTTACAATCCATAATTTTAATTTTTTCATTTACATTTTCCTTTCTTTTATTGAACTATTGTATATGTTCCTAAAATACTTTTTTGAATTTGTAATAAATCAAGAGCATTAATTATACCGTCATCAGATGTATCACCAGCTAAATTATAGACACCATTTAAACTAAAAGTGCCTAGGATATTTTTTTGCACTTGTAATAAATCAAGAGCATTAACCATACCATCACCTGAGGTATCACCATTAATTATTACTGTTAATGTTTCACTATTAGTGGTATTTTGAATAGTAACTTTATAACCAGTACCAATTAAACCATCAGTGACAAGTGTATCGTTTGCATTAGTTATTTTAACATTACCATAACCAGCAATACTTTCTAAATTACTTTTAACAGTTTCTATATTTGTTTCTGGACTAATACCTAGTATTTCACCACTTGCATATTTATAACCACTACTAACAACTATAGTATTAATTGGCATCTCAGATGGATCAGTATTTCCTGGTGTATCAACTGCTCCATTATTTTCCAAGTATGTTGAATCATCCATATTATTATAGACAGGTATATAAAAAGCAAAAACATTATTAATTAATCCTAAATTGTTATAAGTATTATAAGTTGTCTTAGATTCACTTGATGGTGCTTGAATATTTGTCATATATTGATGACTATATAACCTATTACTTTCAGTTGGTACAACATTATATTTTTGTAAATAACCAGTATATTGACCTTTAGCTATATAAGAACTAGCAAGTTCTAATGCCCCACCTTTAATAGCTTCTTGTAAACCATACCATTTAGATTTTTTAGCATATTCTAACCCACAAGCAGTTGGACCACTAGATGTTGCACAGGAATCAGTTACTCCAAAGTTATAAAAATTATAATATCCTTCATAATTAGGATAAACACCACTATAAAGGTTATATAAAGATGTACTACTACCCATTTCTTGTAAAATTCTCGATGCAATAAATATTGGACTAACATTAACTTCTTTACTAACAATATTGATAATATCACCTAGATTGTTATTCAAAGAATAATGATACTTATAAAATTCAGCATGATCTATAACATCGGTAGTAGCAGATGCATATAAAGTCGCTAAATTATCATCATATTTTAAATATTCAAATTGAAAAATATATTGATCAGTAAAGAAATTACGTGGATCCATATAATAGGCTACGGCTGTTGCCGATGCTGGATACCAAGTTTTTGTATATTGATTATGACAAGTATTATCAATATTAGTAGGTATAGTACTTGCTATATAACTTGTTCCACACGCGCTTTCATTTTCAACTGCACTACTCCAGTCAAGGCCAGTAAATATTGGTTGAAATTGCCAATTAGGATGACTTTCTTTTAGGGAACATATACCAGGCCAATAACTTGCTGGAAAGCCAGCTTCTTGTAAAGATTTTTCACAATCATTATTTGGATTTGTATTATATTCTAAACTAGAAATACTCATATAATCACTACAAACATAACCAGAAGCACTACCTTCATAGTATAGTTTATACCAACCATTCGCACAATCTTTTTCACTAGGATATTTATTATTACTTACTAAATTATATTCTGCTCCATTAGTAAGAGTTTTTAAAGTATCATAATTAGTACCAGGGCCACTTCTTAAATAAACACCAGTTCCATTAATTCTTCCCCGATAAATAGTAGCATGACAAAAATTCATTTTAACAATGAATAAGAAAAAAAATACTAACAAATATTTATAATATTTATTTTTCATGCATACCTACCTTTTATATAATTTTACCATATATTCCTATGAATTTATTAATATCATAAAAAAATAATGTCAAATTAAGTTAACTTGACATTATTATTCTTAATCTAGATTAGGATTATATATTCCATGAATTTTTTCTAAATCATTATCAGTAGGTTGAACAACAACATATTTATCATCTTCTTTATTTACTGTAAATATAATTGTATATTCAATTTTATCATTCATATTTTGCATTTTATCTAATTTATAAGAAGTAAATTTATCTTGATCATAAACTCCATTTTCATCATTAAATTCATCACGATGATTTTCTAAATAAACTGTGGCATCTTTTTGGGCTTTATATAAATCATATACTTTAATTTTAACAGTTACATAACCAATATCTCCATCATATTCTTCATCAACAATTTCAAATTCTAAATCTTTATATTGTTTCTTTAATACATCCCTATATTTATCTTGTTCCTCTTCATCTAAGTTTTCTTTTTCAATGACACTTTCTAAATCCACTAAAACTTCACTATCTAAAGTTTTATATTTCTTTAAATAAGTAGAAACTGCATTACTAGCACTATTCATACCACATCCTGTAACCATTAACATTACCAATAAACAAACTATAATCTTTTTCACATAATCACCTATTTCTATTATTTCTAATTTAACTTTATTTTATACATTATTATAAGATAATTTTATTAATTCATAGATACTATATTCTTTTTCAGTTAATTTATCATTTAATTTATTTAACATATTTTGATACATTAAATTAATATTATCTTCAAGTTTATTAAACCATTCTAAATAAATATATTTAAGTTTACTATTTTCTTTATTTTGATACATTTTTTCTACTTCTAATTTAATTAATTTTTTTATTTTTAATTCTTGTCTTGTTTCTTTAGTTACTTTAACTTTATCTTTTATTTCATAATCTATTTTACTTATCACTACATTATACATAAATTCATTAACACTAAGTTCATCTTCTAATATTAAACTACTTTTATTAATAACTACACCATCATCATTAAATTCTAAAGCTAAAGCATTTTTACCATCACTAAAAATACTTGTATATTTTAAATAATTATTTTGTTTTAATTTAGTTTTATTTTCTATTTTCTTTAAAAATTCTTTATCTACTACTAAAACTTTACTTATCATATTTAATATAGTTTTAGAATCAACATGTATTAAAGGAATTTTCTTAACATACTCAATTGTATCATCTTCATCCCACTCATAAAACATATAATAATTATCTTGAAAATTTAATAACACATCATAGTAGTAATCCATTTTATCTTTTCCTTCCTATACTATAAAATATTAAAAATACCCCGACAAAAAATAAATCACAATAAATGCTTCTAATAATAAAATAAACAAATTCAAAAAAAGTATACCCAATAACAAACAAATTTAAGTATAAAAGAATAAAAAATAAACCGGTAGTAGTAAAAAAGAAACCTAGTCCTAATAAAAATAAATTTATCATACTTCTCTTTATATTTTATTTATAAATATTTAAAAATATTATATAATTAATTAGGTGATTAGTTTATGAATTATATTATTTGTTTAATTTTAGGGTTAATTCAAGGGATAACTGAACCTTTACCAATTTCATCAAGTGGACATGTTTTCTTATTTAAGAATTTATTTAACACTACTATTTTTGATAATTCTCTAAATTTTGAAATCATTTCTAACTTTGGTTCATTTTTAGCTATTCTCTTTATCTTTAGAAAAGATATTATGGAATTAATTAAGAATTTCTTTGGTTTTATTTTTAATAGTAAACATCGTAAGAATAATAAAGATGGTTTTATGTACATCATAAAGTTAATTATAAGTACTATACCTGTTGGTATTACTGGTATTTTATTTAATGATTACTTAGAAGAACATTTTAATTCTCTTAATTTACTAGCATTTACTTTTTTATTCACAGCATTAATGTTATTTATTGTTAGAAATATTAAAGGTACTAAAGATAGTAAAGATATTACATTTACAGATGCAATAATCATTGGTTTATTTCAAGCTATTACTATTATTCCTGGTATAAGTCGTAGTGGTACTGTTTTAGTAGCATGTCTAATTTGTAAATTAAAAAGAGATGATGCTTTAAAATATACATTTATGTTATACTTCCCAGTTAGTGCTGGTACTATGTTACTTAAAGCTCCTGAATTACTTAATACCACAACTGATTTATTATTACCATATTTATTAGGTATGATTGTAGCTTTAGTTATTACATACTTCTCTTATAGATGGTTAAGTAGTATCGTAAAAAAAGGAAAACTTTGGAAGTTTTCCATCTATTGCTTATGTTTAGCATTATTTATATTTATATATTTTAGATAAAATCTCGAAGAGAGATTTTTTTATTTATTCTTTTATTAAGAAAGGATCTGTTATTGTACCACTTCCACTTAATAATTGCTCGGATGAATCGATATAGAAGACAGGCCTAATACAATATTTTGTTGATGATACCCAAGTATTAGTATAGCCTTCAGAACGAATATAAAAAAACGCATATACACCCCAACTTGTGTTCCAGCCATTACTCGTCATTGTCCACTCGTGAGCTTCTGTATCATTTTTACTTAAGTGCATCCAACTATTTTTACAATTAGTACCATCAGTTGCAAATGGATTACAAATAGCATCATCACTTAAAGCATAGTAGTAATCATGTAAATACATTAGACTTACTTTACCATTAAAAGTTTTTGCCCATTTTTCATTCTTATGACGTATATAATAAAATGTTTGATCTTCATACTGTCCATATTGAACTACATATGGTTGTGCTCCCAAGTCTCCTTGATTTGCTTTTACATCCCATACCGTTCCTTTTTGCCCAGTTTCGACCAAATATAATTCTTTTCCTATTTGTTTTGCACCAGCATTATCATTTTCTAACATATCTCCATATGTCCATGTATTAGTTGCTATCTTTTCTTCCCAGCCTTTGGGTACAAAATCAGGATTTTCTAAAAAGTCACTTCCACTTATTGCTTTATATATATTACTTTCTGGAAATGTTATATCTGTATCATAATCTGTATACCATTGATATAATCCATTTTCTGTTTCTTTTAATGCTTCTTTTTTTATTACTTTTACTCTTCCTGTTTCTGCTTCTATTCCTATTATTCTATACATATAATGATTTGTATCTTTTGTACAAGTATCTTTATCACTTGTCCCAAAACATATATAGTTATCTACTAGTTCATTTCCATTTTCATCTTTTGCTTGTCCTTGAAATCGATACATTTCTCCTCGTACTTTATCTGTACTTAATCCTTTGGGTTCTTTTTCTTTTATTTCTAGTCCCAAACTCTTATCAAAATATAAATAACAATAGGTTGTATTTCCACTGGATATTGTTACTGAATTATTTTCATAGCTTAGTACTCCACTTAATTCATTTCCATTATTGTCTATACATTTACTTTCCTTAATATTTAAGACATATCCTTCTGGAAATTTATTACCTTCAACTGGTACATAATTATTTTCACTTTCTTCTTTATACATTGCAAATGTTTTATTATTTACTTCTTGTTTCAATATGACATTATCTAATTGTATATTTTCTTTCGGCTTAAATATTATGACACCGGTTAGTATTACTCCTACCAAAAGTATTATTAATAAATATTTTTTGTTAATTATTCTCATAAAATATCATTCCTTTATTTTATAAGATAATTATATATTACCCCCCCCGGTGTCAAGTTTATTTCAAAAAAATGTTGTTAACTTCCAACATTTAGGTTATAATTTATTTAGGAAGTGTGAATTTCATGCCACCTAATTTAATTAAGCTATTAATTCAAATATTTTAACGGTGTCTTTTAAAGTTATTATAATTAATAATAGTAAAATAATTACTCACAAAAACTATATTTTTAGGGGATAAAATTCAACACTTCGACTTACTGTTAAAATGTAAAACATACCCCTTGTAAAGGAGGTATGTTTTGTTTTATTTTGTCGAATAGAAAGAAAGTAAATCATTATTACTTCTTAGATAATTTAGTTAATTTCTTTAAATGAGAATCGTCTTTATGTTGTAAATAATATTCAGGATTTAACCAAACACTTTTAAAATTTTCCCATTTATTTTTACCAGTAAATTTAATTGGTTCTTCTTTTTTATCTTCTACTAAAATATCAATATTTTGGGGAGTAAATATTTCCATTAAATAACTAAGAAGTGTTAGAGCTTCCATAATTATTGCTGGAAGTAACAAATAGAAATATAAACTAGTTGTTGTCACTTTTTCAATCATTTCCTTAATACCAAGAGGCAAAAATGTTAGTCTATTCATATCACTAATAAAGAAAGTTGCTACTACTGACATAGCTAAAATCCAAACTTTAGATTTGCCAATTATATTAGATTTAATATTTAAATTACGACGATATTTAATAAATTGAACTAAAACAATTAATAATTCAAAAATAATTGGAATTAAAGCATAAGGTGTAATTAAATATAAAACAATAAAGTTAACAATTGTAAATAATTTATCAGCAGTTCCATCAAATAAAGCGCCAAAGAAAGTTGATGCTTTAAAATGTCTTGCAAGTATACCATCTATACTATCTGTTAAATAACAAATAAGTGATAATATACCAGCAGCAAAGCCACCTAAATTATTATAGATGGGCACTAAAATAATTGTTCCGATTACTCTTATTAATGTTAAAAAATTAATTATAAATAATTTTAAAGTCATAAAACACCTCAAATCAAAGTTACTACTATCTTATCATAAATATTATTTATTTAAAATATCTCTTTTTCCATTTAAATAACTTTTAATATCCATTATATTTTTACCAACTGGTTTAATTTTATCAAAATAAATTATTCCATCTTTTGCTCCAATACCTAATTCATTATTTTTCAAATAAATTTTATTTATCTCACTTTTTTCATTAGTATAATGAGCAGATACTATTTTAACCTCTTCATTATTTATTAAAGTTTTAGTTAAGGGATAAGGACTAAAAGCTCTTATTTTATTAAATATATTTCTTGCATTATCATTAAAATCTAATACTTCCATATCACTTGTTATTTTAGGAGCATAAGTAGCATCATTATCATTTTGTTTAATTCTCTTAACATTACCAGTAATAATAGAATTTAAATTTTTAAGTAATAATTCACTACCAATAACACTTAATTTATCATGAATAGTTCCTAAATCATCATTATCATTTATAGGTATTCTTTGAATATCTATTATATCCCCTGTATCCATAAATTCATCCATATACATAAGAGTTACACCAGTTTCATCATCACCATTTATAATAGCCCATTGCATTGGGGCAGCCCCTCTATATTTAGGTAAAATAGATGAATGAATATTGATACAACCATATTTAGGATAATCGATTAATTCTTTCGGAATTATTTTACCATAAGCACAAGTTACAATTAGATCAGGTTTAGCATCTATTACAGTCTGATATTCTTTTTTGATACTTTCTGGAGTAAAGACTGGAATATTATTTTTTTCCGCTAACACTTTAACTGGTGATGGTGTTAGAATTTTTTTTCGACCAACCAAAGCATCTTTATTGGTTACAACTAAAACGACATTAGTATTTTTTATTAATACTTCTAAAGGTTTTAAAGAAAACTCTGGCGTTCCCATAAATACTACACGAATATCTTTCATATTTAGTCACCTAGTAAATATTATAAAATAAATTTAATAATAAGAAAAGAGTGTTTTAACTACACTCTATTTAGCTTTTTCAATACTTACTAATACTTTAATACCATTAACATTAATTTCTTCTGTAGCATTATTATCATTCTTAATTTCTTTAGCTAAAGTTTCATTTTTAATATAATCACTAAATTCATCTAAAACTTTAGTGAATTCTTCACTAGAATAATAAATATTAATGCGGTCACTAACATCATAACCATTAGATTTACGCATATTTTGAATTTTAGAAACGAATTCACGAGCATGACCTTCATTAATTAAATCATCTGTTAAAGTTGTATTTAAAATAATGAATAAGTTATCTAATACCCCAACATTAAAGCCTTCTTTAGAAGAAATCTTAATTTCATACATATCTTTAGTAATTGTTGTATCTTCAAATTTTACCTCTTTACTAGTTAATTCTTGTAAAGTAGTATTTTGTAAAAAGTTTTCATATTCTTTAATTTTAGAACCGAATAGACGACCTACTTCTTTATAATTTGGTTTTAGAGTAACATTCATATATTTATTTAAATCATTTTCGGAAATAATTTCTTTAACATTTAATTCTTCAGCAATTAAAGGAATTAAATTATTAATTTTTTCATAGACACTTGTTTCAATGATAGCTTCTTTTAATGGTGTTCTTACCTTTATTTTCGCTTCTTCTCTTACCATTCTTCCTAAAGAAATTAAATTTCTAACATAATCCATTTTTTCTTCTAGGGCTGTATTTATTAATTCTTCATTGGCAATTGGATAGTTAGCTAGATGAACAGATTCTTCACCAGTTAAATTACGATACATCTCTTCACTTAAGAAAGGTACAATTGGAGCCATTAATTTAGATAGTCCCACTAAAACTTCATAAGTTGTAATATAAACAGATTTCTTAGAATTATCTAAAGAACTACCCCAGAAACGATTACGACATCTTCTAATATACCAGTTAGATAAATCTTCAGAAACAAAACTAGTTAAATATTTAACAACTTTATTTAAGTCATATTCTTCAAAAGAATTAGTAACATTTTTAACTAAAGTATTATATTTAGATAATAACCATTTATCTATTTCTTCTCTATCATTAACTGATACATTACATAAATCAGTATCTATACCGTCAACATTAGCATACATACAGAAGAAATTATATGTATTTCTTAGAGGGTTAAAGAATTTTGAATAAACTTCTTTTAAACCATCAATATCAAATTTTAATGGTGTCCATACTGGTGATACATAAGGTAAGTAAAATCTAACTGTATCTGCCCCATATTCTTTAATTGTTGTAAATGGTTCAACAATATTACCACGGCTTTTACTCATTTTCTTACCTTCAGCATCAAGTAATAAATCGTTAACTAAAACATTTTTAAATGGACTACAACCTTTTACAAATACAGAAATAACCATTAAAGTATAGAACCAACCTCTAGTTTGATCTATTCCTTCACAAATAAAGTCAGCTGGAAATTGAGTTTCCCAAAATTCTTGATTTTCAAATGGATAATGATATTGAGCAAAAGGCATTGAACCTGAGTCAAACCAACAATCTAAAACATCTGGTATTCTCTTCATTTCGCCACCACATTTTGGACATTTCAAATAAACATTATCTATATATGGTTTATGTAAATCTAAATCATCACCAAGAGGTTTAGTAGACATTTCCTTTAATTCTTCAATTGAACCAACCATATGATTATAGCCACAAGAACATTTGAAGAAAGGAATTGGACTACCCCAATAACGACTTCTTGATACATTCCAATCTTTAGCATTAGCTATCCAATTAGCAAATCTCTTTTCACCAACATAATCTGGATACCATTTAACACTTTTATTGGCTTCGACCATTTTATCTTTAAAAGCAGATACTTTAACATAATAACTTGGCATAGAGTAATAAATAAGTGGTGTATGACAACGCCAACAATGTGGATAATCATGCATTATTTTTTGACGTTTAAATAATTTATTATTAGCTTTTAAATAATCTACTACTTCTTCATTAACATCGAAAACAAATTTACCTTCCCATAATCCTTCTGTGTAACAACCATCTTTACCTACGGGATTAATTGTTGGTAATTCATATTTTCTTCCTACATTAGCATCATCTTCACCAAAAGCTGGAGCAATATGAACAATACCAGTTCCATCTGTCATCGTAACATAATTATCACAAGTAACATAGAAAGCTTTATCTTTAACATTAATTTCTGGAATTAATTGTTCATATTCAGTATATTCTAAAGTTTTACCCTTAAATGTATCTAATATAGTTGCATCTTCTCCTAAAACATTACTAACTAAAGATGTCGCAAGTATAAACTTATTTCCTTTAGACTCTACTAGTGAATAATCTTCATCTGGATTAACACATAACGCTACATTAGCAATAAGTGTCCATGGTGTTGTTGTCCAAACTAAGAAGTATACATCTTCTCCCTTTTTCTTAAAAGGAACATATACAGTTATAGCTTGTTCATTTACATATTCTTGGGCTACTTCATGAGATGCAAGACCAGTTCCACAATGAGGACAATATGGTACAACTCTTGTTCCTTCATAGAATAAGCCTTCTTCATAGAATTTCTTTAAAATCCACCATTCAGTTTCAATATATTCATTTTTATATGTTAAATATGGATTTAAAACATCAATAAATTGGCCCATTTTACTTGTTAAATCAGTGAAAGCACTTTCATTTTCTCTAACACTTTTACGACATTCAGCATTAAATTTATCAACACCTAGGGCTTCAATTTCTTTTTTAGATGAGATACCTAATTTCTTTTCAACATGATTTTCAATAGGTAATCCATGAGTATCCCAACCTACTTTACGGATAACTTTATATCCTTTCATTACTTTATACTTACAAATAGAATCTTTTAAATTCTTTGATACCATATGGTGTAATCCTGGAAATCCATTAGCAAATGCTGGGCCATCATAAAAGACAAAAGTTTCACTATCTTTTCTATTTTCAATTTGTCTTTTTGTTATCTCATTAATGTCATGCCAAGAGTCTAAGATACTTTGTTCTACTTCTTGATAAGGTCTTTTGTCAAGTTCTTTAAAATTTTTCATAATTACCTACTTTCTTTAAATAAAAAAATTCATAACATAAGGACGAGTATTACCCGTTGTACCACCTTATTTTATGAATTTAATTCACCTTTAATATGTATAACGCCATAAACGGATTATTTTTAATAATCACTCCCAAGTGATATAAATTAAAATTCCTTTATTAGTTTGCACCAACCACTAACTCTCTTGAAATTCCTTTTAATTTACTTGTCTTGTTCAACATTTATACTTTAAATTATATGCAAAATGAATTTAGAAGTCAACAATTTATTTTATGATTTTATGATAAAAGGGATTGTCTATTGTACCTAACCCACTAGATATTGTTTGTAATGATTCGATATAGAAGACTGGTCGAATGGACCAATCATACGTAAAAACACTAATATGTATATTGCCTTCTTCAGTCACAAAAAAGCCAACTAAACCACCATGCCAAGTTCCCCATCCAACACGTGACATTGTCCATTCATGTGGACTTGGTGCACTAGTATCATTTTGACTTAAATGCATCCAACTATCCTTACATTTTGAGTACTCTGATTTGCCAAATTCAGAGCTGCATTTAGCATCATCACCTAGGGCATACGAATAATCATGTAAATACATTAAACTTACTTTTCCAGTAAATGTATCTGTCCAATTTCCGGATTCTGTCTTATAGTATAATATTGTTCCTTGTTTATATTTATCATTTTCAGCCCATTGTACTTGGTATGCTGTTCCCCCAGCTTCTTGAGTGGATTTTACATACCAGATAGTTGGTTTATTTCCAGCTTCTATATCATATAATCCTATTCCCAATTGTTTTGCTCCTAATTCACTATCATATCGCATATTTCCATATAGCCAATCATTATCATCTATCTTATCCTTCCATTCTGTTGTAATATATGATTGATTATCTAAAAAATCAGCACCATTTATTGCTTTAAAGAATACGCTATCCGGCAGTTTAATATCTGTTACATAATCTGTATCCCATTGGTATGTTTGATTTAAAGCTTCTTTCTTAATTACTTTTATTCTACCAGATTCTTCTATTCCTATTATTCTGTACATATAATGATCTTTATCGTTTACACATGTGTCTTTATTACTTGTTCCAAAACAGATGTAATTATTATCTACATCTGTTGCTTGCCCTTGATATCTATACATACCACCTTTTGTTTCATCTGATAAATTATCTATTGTTTTGATTTTATTTAATTTATCAGAATTACCCATACATTCTTGCATTGTACTTCCATCACAGATAGTGCCTAAGTTTTCTTTTTCATCAAAGTATAAATAACAATAAAATGATTTATTACTTTTTACTCCTACTTGATTATTTTTTGTATATAATGCATTTTCTATTTCATTACCGTCTTTATCTAAACATTTACTTTTATCTAAATTGAGTTTATATCCTTTGGGAAAATCATTTTCTTCATATTCTTCATATCCATTTTTTGTTTCTTTGTACATTGCAAACATATTATTACTTATTTCTTGTTTTAATATTACATTATCTAATTTTACTTCTTCTTTTGATTTAAACACTATGACACAAGTTAATATTACTCCTACCAATAAGATTATCACTAAATATTTCTTGTTAATTATTCTCATAAAATAACTCTCCTTTATTTTATAAGATAATTATATATTACCCCCCCGGTGTCAAGTTTAACTTAAAAAAATGTTGAGAATAACTTCCAACATTTTTTACTTAACAACAATATTAACAATTTTATTTGGAACAACAATAGTTTTAACTATTTCTTTTCCTTCGATATGTCTTTGAACATTTTCTTCTTTTAAAGCTTTTTCGATAACACTATCTTTATCTTCATCCAAATTAATTTCAATTGATGCTCTTAACTTACCATTAACTTGAACACCTATTTCAATAGTATCATCTATTGTTTTACTTTCGTCATATTTTGGCCATGGTTCATAGGCAATTGTCTTATTATGTCCCAACTTTTCCCAAATTTCTTCTGTAATAAATGGTGCAATTGGATTTAATAGTTTTATGAAATCTTCAGCCATATATTTTGGATATTTATCTTCTTTAGTAACAGCATTAATAAAAATCATCATTTGACTTATTGCGGTATTGAAATTTAAACTTTCAAAATCTTCAGTAACTTTTTTTATTGTCTTATGGTAAATTTTTTCTAGATTTTTATTATCTTCATCTGTTATTTTATTTTCATTTACATATAAATTCCATACTTTATCTAAGAATTTTTTAGAACCAATAACACCATTATTATTCCAAGGTTTATCTGCTTGTAAAGGTCCCATAAACATTTCATAAAATCTTAATGTATCAGCACCATATTCATTAACTATATCATTTGGGTTAACTGAATATTCTGGATATCTTTTACCCATTTTAATACCATTAGATCCTAAAATCATACCTTGATGAACTAATTTTTTAAATGGTTCTTTTACTGGTACTAATCCTTTATCATATAAGTAATTATTCCACATTCTTGAATATAATAAATGACCAACAGCGTGTTCTGGACCACCAACATATAAATCAACTGGCATCCAATGTTCTAGTAATTTATAACTAGCAAATTCTTTATCATTATGAGGATCAATATATCTTAAGAAATACCAAGAAGAACCAGCTGAACCAGGCATTGTAGATGTTTCTCTTACACCTTTAATACCATCTATAGATACATTTAACCAATCAGTTGCTTTTTGTAATGGTGATTCACCAGTTTTAGATGGTGAATAGTCAGCAAGTTCAGGTAAAATAAGAGGTAAATCTTTATCATCTAAGGCAACATCTTTACCATTTTCCAAATGAACAATTGGAATAGGTTCTCCCCAATATCTTTGACGAGCAAATATCCACTCTCTTAAACGATAATTAACTTTTTTACGACCAACTTTTTTTTCTTCTAAAAATTCTAACATTTTATTAATGGCATCTTCTTTATTTAAACCATTTAAAAATTCAGAATTAATATGAGTTCCATCGCCAGTAAAGGCTTCTTTAGTAATATCTCCACCCTCTAGAACTTGAATAATAGGAATATTATATTTAATTGCAAAAGCATAATCTCTATCATCATGTGCTGGTACTGCCATTATTGCTCCTGTACCATAACTTTTTAAAACATAATCACTTATATAAATTGGAATATTTTGATTATTAACAGGATTAATAGCATAAGCCCCAGTAAAGACACCAGTTTTTTCTTTATTAAGTTCAGTTCTTTCTAAATCTGATTTACTAGCGCATATCTTTTTATATTCTTGCACTTCTTTAAGTTTATCTTTAGTTGTAATTTTATCTACTAATTCATGTTCTGGTGCTAAAACACAATATGTTGCTCCGAATAAAGTATCACATCTAGTTGTAAATACAGTAAAATCATATGGAGTATCTAAAACTTTAAAGATAACTTCTGCTCCAATACTTTTACCAATCCAATTTCTTTGAATTTCCTTAGTAGACTCTGGCCAATCCACCTCATCAAGACCTGCAAGTAATCTTTCAGCATATTTAGGAATATCAATAACCCATTGTTTCATATTTTTACGAACAACAGGAAATCCTCCTCTTTCACTTTTACCATCAATAACTTCATCATTAGATAAAACTGTACCTAATTCTTCACACCAATTTACTGGCATATCAATATATTTACATAAACCATCTTCATATAATTTTTTAAATATCCATTGAGTCCATTTATAATAATCAGGAGAAGATGTTGATATTTCTCTATCCCAATCATAAGAAAAGCCTAACATTTTTAATTGACTTTTAAATGTTTCAATATTTTCATTGGTAAATTTAGCGGGATGATTACCTGTTTTTATCGCATATTGTTCAGCAGGTAATCCAAAAGAATCAAATCCCATTGGATGAAGAACATTATATCCTTGCATTCTTTTCATCCGACAAACTATATCAGTTGCAGTATATCCTTCTGGATGACCAGCATGTAATCCTACTCCTGATGGATATGGAAACATATCTAAACAATAATACTTAGGGCGATTAAAATCATTAATATCGGTTTTAAATGTCTTATTTTCTTCCCAATATTTTTGCCATTTCTTTTCTATTTCTTTAGTATTCATTTTTATCATAACCTTTCTTAACTAAATATCTGCCAAATAATTCATATAATGAATAAATGAGGGCAAATAATAAAATAAAACTAATTATTAATTGTAATATTATATGAACTTTTAAAAGTAAAACTGATATTGCTACAATAGAGATAATTAATGCATTAATTAATGACACTGCTAACAATATTTTTTTATTTAAGAGCCTTTCTTTTTTTAATTTAAACTTACCTACTAAGTAACTAATTTCAGTTAAATCTTGTCTTTTTTTCTTCTTCTTTTTCTTTTTATTTAAACTATATAAATAACTTAATTTAATAAAGATATAATCAAATAAAAAGATAACAATAAATAAAATACAAAATAATATTAATCCTGCTTCTAATTTAGTCATAAAACCTCCTTATAAAATAAAAAAGGTAATACCTAAAGGGCGAATTATCGCGGTACCACCTTTTTTTCTCTCTTTTATCTTTAATGGGACTAACCAACAAAATATCCAAAAGCAAGTTCATAACTATGATATATTAGTTTTCATCAACCACTAACTTTCTTTAAAATATCATTATTATTACTACTCTTTTTTCACCTATTTTTTTCCTTTATTAGCCTTATTATATTAGATTTCGCCAATATATTCAAGAAGTTTAATAAACATTTGAATAAATATTTGATTAAGACCTGAACTTCTAAGTTTTCTTATAGCAATTCTCTTTTTATTAATTGGTAAATCACTAAAGAAAACTGCCGCTATTTTTTCTTTTAATAATGTATCTACTTTTAAATCACTAATAATGCCATTAATATCTTCATTAATAATTCTAACTGCATCAATTTCAATATTAGTTCCTGTACAATTGATAACAAGTTGTCTTCTTGTATCTACATTATCTACTTCTACTACTAAATCATTATCTGATTCATAGAATTTACAATTTTTAACTGGACTATTACTAATTAATGCTTCTACCTTCTCAGGTAAGCGAGTATTTCTAAATCTAATACGATAATCTCTTTTATCGGGAATTAAACCAGTTTTACCTTCAACTGGGTGAATTGTTAAGATATAACCATCTTTTGTATAATTAAAATCAAATGCTGTTATTATATAAAAACCTTCTTCATATAAAGAAGATACACCATCATCTTCATATAATTTATAAACATTACTACTACCTGGAAATATATCTATTTCCATAACTTTAGGTGGGTTTGTATTATTTATATCTTCTCCTAATTTAGCCATAGGAATAATTGAACCAGCTTTAGCAAATACAGGATAATCTTCATCTTTATAGAAAGCTACATAACGTTTATTACCAACAAATTTCTTACCAGTTTTAAAATCATACCAAATACCTTTTGGTAAGAATATTTTTTCTACTGATCTATTCATAACTCGATCTTTTGGTTTAGTTATTGGGGCAACTAAAAGTTCTGTCCCAAAATAATATTCATTTTTATAATTTGGTTCATCAACAAGTTCAGGATAATAATAATAAAGTGGTTGGACTATTGGTAAATAAGTACTATGATATTTATAATTTTCTGTATATATATATGGAATTAATTTATGTCTTAATTTACAATAATCTTTAACTATATTATATGTATTATAATCCCAACGCCATGGTTCTCTTTTATAATATGCTCCTCTTCTAGCACTAAATCTAAAGATAGGACTAAATGTTGAAAATTGAGCATATCTTAGATATAATTCGCCATCTTCAATACCATTTTTATAACCACCAACATCATGACTCCACCAAGACATGCCAATATTACTACTAGTTGAATCAAAGTATGGTAAATATTTTAAAGTATTCCAACCAACTTTAGTTTCACCAGAATAATGAACAGGATATAAATGTGAAGCTTTACCACCATTACGAGATAAAATCATACCTCTTTTATCTTTAAATTGTTTAAAATCATTAAAATGATAGTAATTTAAGGCTCTAATAGTTATTTCATCTTTAGTATCTATCCAAAAGAAATCGACACCTAAATTATATAAAGGGGCAATTAATGTTTGTAAATAACTAATAATAAAGTTTTTATCTAATACTTTAAAAGGAATAATTTTATCAGTAGGATAATTAAGTTCTGTACACATATCGATATAGCGATCATTTAATGGACCAATTCCTTCACTTCCATCAATATTTAAACCAACTTTTATTCCTCTTTCATGCATATATTGCGTAAATTCTTTAGGTTCTGGAAATAATTCATTACTAAATGTATAACCAGTTTTATGTAAATTATAATTTTCTTTATCTTTGGTATGCCAAAATTCACCAAGTAATAAAACTGATAATGGTACACCATTTTTATTAAATGCTTGCACTAATTTTTTCGTATCTTCAAAAGAATATATTTGATCTCTATTCCACCAAATACCTAAAGCATATCTTGGTATCATCGGAGCAGTACCAGTTAAAGTAAAATAATCTTTTAAACACAAGCCAAAATCTCTTCGATACATAAATAAATAGAAATCGATTCTTTTATCTTTACTTGGGTGCATATAGCCATCTTCATCTATTAAAAGTGAACTAGAGTCATCTAATGTAGCAAAGCCATCTGTTGAATATAAACCATTTGACAAAGTTGTTTTATCGCCAAAATCTTCAATACTAAAAGCACTGCCTTTAAAGTTTCTGGCTTCTGGATGACCATAATACCACATTTTATCAGTATTAACTAATTTAACTTTTAAGTTAGTATCTGGTGCAAAAGATGGACCTTTAAATGGTTTTTCTTTGGCATATTGGAGTATAAAATATTTAGTAGAAATAACTAAAAAGTTGGCATCTTGTTCTACTTTAATCTTAGGAGCAGGAAATTTTCTATTATGGACTATTTCAGTCGCACCATCATAAAATCCACCTTTTATGGCATATTCAAAACGTATTAATCTATCGCTTAATACTGTAATTCGATAATTTACGCCTTGAAAAACAGTTTTTGGTTCACTAACAAGGTTACTTTGATTAATTTTAAAATGTTCTCCTAAACTAGCCATAACCATTTCCTTCTTCTATCTTACTCTATAATATAGAATACCAAAATTCTAATGGTTTTTCAATTAAAATAGTTGAAAACAATTAAGTTTTCAACATTATTTTATTATAAAAGGATCTTCAGAAGTTCCAGTTCCACCCGCTAATTGGTTCACAGATGCGAGATAGAAGACTGGACGGATATGATGATAGCCATCTATTTCCCAATTGTTAGTATTCCCAGGATCACTCACAACAGATCCAACATATAAACCAGTACCAGGATCCCAACCAGTACGCGACATTGTCCATTCATATGGATTTAAAATTGTATCATTTTGACTTAAATGCATCCACCCGGATCGACATATTTCATAATCGCCTTCATTATATTGGCAATTTGCATCATCACTTACGGAATAATGATAGTCATGAAGATACATTAAACTTATCTTACTATCAAAAGTATTTATCCATTTACCACTTTCGTTTATAAAGTAAATTGTATCTCCTATATACGGGGAATTTTCATTATCTACTACCCCTTGTTTTGCACCTGGAGTATCTTTTGTTGCATAAATATCCCAATTTGTCTCTTTTTTCCCTGTTTCTACTAAATATAAACCTTCTCCAGTTTGACGAGCTCCTAAATAATCATCGCTTAACATATCTCCATATGTCCAGACATTATTAGCTATCTTCTCTTCCCAACCATTTGGAATATATTGCTTGTTTTTTAAAAAATCTTCTCCATTTATCGCTTTATAAATATTACTTTTAGGAAATTCTATATCATCATCATAGTTATCCCACCAATTTATTGTTTTATTTAATGCTTCTTTTTTTATTACTTTAACCCTTCCGGTTTCTGCTTCGATTCCTATTATTCGGTACATATATTTATCTGTATCACCTTTACAAGTATTTTGATCACTTGTTCCGAAACAAATATAGTTTTCTACATTTTCGTTTTGTTGACCTTGAAATCTATACATAGCTCCTTTGATTTCCGCGCTTAATTTATTTGGCTCCTTTTCTTTTATTTCTTCGCCTAGACTTTTATCAAAATATAAATAACAATATATTGTATTTCCACTTGTTATTGTTACTTTATCATTTTCATAACTTAGTACTCCATTTAATTCATTACCATTATTATCTATACATTTTGATTTTTCTATATTAAGTACATACATATCTGGAAATTTATTATCTTTAACTAGAACATAATTATTGTCATCTTCCTCTTTATACATGGCAAATGTTTTGTTATTTACTTCTTGTTTTAATATGACACTATCTAGCTTCACTTCTTCTTTTGATTTAAAAAATATAACACCGGTTAATATTATTCCTACCATAATTATTATCAATAAATATTTTTTGTTAATTATTCTCATAAAATAATTCTCCTTTATTTTATAAGATAATTATATATTACCCCCCCCGGTGTCAAGTTTTTGGAAGAAAAATGTTGTTAACTTTTCAAAATTTGAAATTTATTATTTTACTCTATATAAGATATTGAAAAATAATATTATAATATACATATGCAAAGGAGAAATTAGTTATGAAAAATAAATTTAATTTAACTAGAGAGCAAAATATATTTGTAGCCAAAAGAAATATAGTTGATTATATTTGGAAAAGTGCTAATTTAGAAGGTATAAAAATATCATATTCTGAAACACAAGCAATATATGATGGTGGTATAGTAAATGGTTTAACTGTTGATAACATAATTGCTATTAACAATTTAAAATACTCTTGGCAATTTATACTTGAAAATGATGATATTGATTATGATTTTAAAGCATTATGTCATTTACATAAATTAACTTGTGATAAATTAGTTTTAGATCAAAATTTAGGTAAACTAAGAACAACACCAGTAAATATTGGTGGAACTACATGGAAACCTCAATTTCCTATAGAAAGTCAAATTAAAGAAGAATTAGAAGAATTACTTAATCAAAATGATAAAACTAAAACAGAAATTGCCATTGAAATAATGTTATGGATTATGAGAAAGCAAATGTTCATTGACGGAAATAAAAGAGTTGCTATGTTATTTGCTAATAAAATAATGATAGACAATGGTTGTGGAATAATAACTATTTCTCAAGAAAATCAACCAACATTTTTTGAAAAATTAATCAAGTTTTATGAAACCGGTGATAATGGAGATTTAAAAAATTGGCTTTATGAAACAAGTATTGATGGCATTGATTTAAATAACTAAAAAATAACACCTCTTATGCATCTAGTAGGTGTTATTTTTAATTATTCAAAAATTACAATATAATATTTTTTCTTACCCTTTTTAATTAAATATACTTTTTCATCTATTGCATTTTCTTTAGTTACCATATACATATTATCAGTAATTTTTTTATTATTTAAACTAATTGCATTACCACTTATAAGTTCCCTAGCTTCTCTTTTAGATGTGCAAATATGAGTATTTACTAATAAATCTTCTAAAGGTAATTCTTCACTAATCTTTATTTGTTCCATATCTTTAAAGTTATTAATAATATCTTCATAAGATAATTTATTAATATCTTCTGAGAATAAAGCATTACTCATCATTTCAGCTTTCTTATATTCTTCTTCACCATGTAAATCAGTAATAATACATTTAGCTAAAGTTTTTTGACCAATTCTTAAATGTGGTTCTTTATTATGTTTTTCAACAATATCCATTATTTCTTCAGGAGTTAAAAATGTAAATACTTTTAAATAATGCTCTACTAGGGAATCATCAGTATTAATTAAATATTGATATAATTCATAACTAGTAGTTTTATTTAAATCAAGCCATAAAGCATTACCTTCACTTTTACCAAATTTATGACCATTGGCATCTAATATAAGTGGCATTGTAAAGGCATAAGCTTCTTTATTATCTATTTTTTTAATTAAATCTACACCAGTTGTAATATTTCCCCATTGATCACTACCTTCAACTTGCATAATACAATTATATTTACGATATAAATTTAAAAAATCATAACCTTGAATTAACATATAACTAAATTCAGCATAAGTAATACCAGTTTCTAATCTTCTATTAATGATGTCTTTATTAAGCATATAATTAACATTAATATATTTACCTATATCTCTTAGAAAATCTAAAAATTCATAACCTTGAAACCAATCATAGTTATTTACAAGTTGGGCTTTACCATCAAATATTTTATCAATTTGTTTTCTAATACACTCAATATTGTGATTTAAATCTTCAATACTAATTATTTCTCTTTCACTAGTTGGTCTAGGATCCCCAATTCTACCAGTTGCACCACCACATAAAAGAATTGGTTTATGGCCCATTTTCATTAATCTTTTAGCAGTTACTAATGAAGAATAATGACCTAAATGCAAACTATCTGCAGTTGGATCTGTTCCCCAATAAAAAGTTACACTCTTATTATTAATTAAATCTTCAATACCTTCTTCACCAGCAACATCTTTAACAAGACCACGCCAATTTAATTCTTCCCAATTTGTCATTTTCACTTTTCTCCTTTTCTAATTAAAAAAAATTCAAAAAATAAGGATAAGGACGAGATAACCCGCGGTACCACCTTATTTTATGAATTAATCATACACTTTAATACTTATATCGTAAGTAAACGCTTTAGCTCCAGAGTCGTAAATTCCTTCATCACTAACAATTAAATTATAAATGATTTTTCATAATATAGCAAATTATTTTATAATTCTACATCAACATTATGATATATTTCAGTTACATCATCTATTGCATCAAGCATATTATATAATTTTTTAAATGTTTCTAAATCTTCACCCTCTAAAGTAATTTTATCTTTAGCAAACATACCTACTTGATCTATTTCATAATCAACATTAGGAATTATTTTTTCAACAATATCTTTTACTTTATCATGAATATTTGGATGCATTGTAATAGTTACTTCACCATCTTCTTCTTCAAAATCAATTATATCAACACCAGCATTTAATAATTCTTCAAACATGGCATCACTATTATCACATTTAAAAGTTAATACTCCTAAATAATCATAATTATAAGAAACTGAATTAGTAACTCCTAAACTTTTATTAACTTTATTAAAAGCAGCTCTTACTTCTCCGACTGTTCTATTAACATTATCTGTTAAGCATTTAATAATAAGTGTTGATGCACCGGGACCAAATCCTTCATAAGTAACCTCTTCATAATCTTCGCCACCAACACCTTTAGCTTTATCAACAGCTCTATTAATAATATCACTTGGTACTTGTTGCTTTTTAGCTTTTTCAATTATTCTTTTTAAACTAATATTAGCATCTGGATCAGGTAAACCTTTTTTAGCTGCTAAATATATTTCTTTTGCAAAAGTTGTATAAAGCTTTCCTCTTGCAGCTCCTGTCTTTTGAATACTATACTTTCTTACTTCATATGCTCTTCCCATAAATCCTCCTATAAAATTCTTAAACTACGGACAAATTCATAAACAAATTGTTTACTATCCGTCTTCTTTCTAATATTTTTAATCTCTTTAAAAATACTATGTATGTGAAAATATGTCTTATCTTCTTTCATCATAACATATTCTAAGGCTTTTATTATTGTTGCTTTATTATCTTTGGTATTAAAATATCTCTTAACTTTTTTAAATAAATCAACATTAACTTTCCTTGCCAACATATTATAACAAAAGTTAGGTATATTTTTAAAGATAAAATTATATCCTGTATAATTCTTTAATACTTTTAGGGTATCATAATAACCTAATTTAATATTTTCATTAATTTTTTCTTGATTAACATTTAAGGTACTTCCTAAAAATCTTGATGGAGTAATTTTAACTACTTTATTTTTATCTTTTATTTTTCTACTAAAACCCATACCTTGTATTTCAATTAAATAGACTTTATCATACCCTTTATTTAATAACATATTAACTGGGTTATTATCATAAAAACCACCATCAATATAATATTTATCATCAATAAATTTTTCTGCTTTAAATACTGGTAAATTACAACTAGCTAAAATATATTCGGGTATTTTACCCTTCTTCATATCTTCTTTAAATAAATATAAAGGTTTTAAATCATTTACTCTAACTGTAACTAACCCAAAATCCATTTTACTTTTTCTAATTTTCTCTTCATCAATCATTTCATCAAGTAAATCTTTTAAATGATGATGATCTATGCCTTTATTTTTAACAATTAAAGTCATTTGTTCAATACCATAAATAAGTTCTTTAAAAATGTCTTTATCATTAACACTTTTTACATATTTAGAATTAAAATCTAATAATTCCCCAACATTAACATTTTTCCAAAATTCATAAAGTTCTTGTTCTTTTCCACTAGCTATCATCGCTGCATTAAAAGAACCAATAGATGTACCTACAACACCATCTATTTTAATATTACATTTTTTAAAAGCTAAATATGCCCCAATTTGATAAGAACCTTTAACTCCACCACCAGCTAAGACTAGTCCATTCATCTTTATACCCCCACTTTATTTTGTTTTAAAATAGATAATTGGTTTAGCTAAAGTTTTTTGAATAACTCTTTTTTTACCAATTCGCTCTAATCTTCTATAATAATTATATAAAGAATCATTACGATAATGAATTATATTATCAAGTTCATCACTATCTCTTAAGATAGGACTTTTATAACTCTTTTCTAAAAATATTCTTGATAAAATATATCTCATACTAATACCATAATATTTTAAAATATTAGTAAGTATTTCATCATATTTAACTACACCAGTTTGACCTAAACCAATATTAAATGTTTTTTTATTTAACTTATCTAAGTACTTAAGACTTTGGACAAAAGCGTAAGCTGCATCAATATTAGTAGTAACTTCAATGATACTATCTTTTTTAACATTATAAATAAATGGTTCTTTTTTAATATTACCAAGAACAAGTGGTACTCTTAAAATAGTATAATGTTTTAATCGTTTACTAATTAAATTTTCAGCATTATATTTATTTAAACTAAAATTATCTAACCCTTTTACTTTAATTCTTTCTTTAACACTACCAGTTAAACTTTCATCATAAACTGAGGTAGTTGAGGCATAAATTAAATGACAATTTTCATTATAATAATTAATTGTTTTAATAACATTTTGTATACCTTGATACTCTACTAACTCACCTAGTTTAATACTAAATTCACCTAAAGGAGGCATAACTGATGCTAAATAAATTATATAATCATGATCTCTTACTAAAGATGTCATTAATAATTCATCTGTAACATCACCATAAATTATATTAATTCTTCTTTGATATCTTTTTAGGTTATTTATACTCTTTTTATTCTTTAAATCTAAAGCTGTTATTTCATATTTTCCTTCACTAAGTAAATACTTAATAACATTTAAGCCAATACTACCGGATGCTCCAGTTACTAATACTTTTTTCATATTTTTCACCTACACTAGAAAAGTAATAATTACTATTACTATACCTATAATTATACCATAGATAACTTCTTTTTTCCTAAAAGATGATTTAATTGTCGCAAATAATTCAAATAATAAGATATAAAGAAGCATACCAAATGTTAAAGAAATTAAGATACTTATAATAATTTCATTTATATTACCAAAGAAAATAATAATTAAAGCCCCTAAAAAAGCACTGATAAATAGCAAAAACATCATTAAATAATTTTTATGATTATTTTTAAGTGCGTTACCTATTTGAAAACCTAATGGTAAATTATGTAAAGATATACTTATAGTCATTAATATACCACTAGTAACACTATTTAAAGTTACACTATATAAAGTTAAGCCCTCCAATAAATTATGAATAAACAAAGCTATAATGGTAATAATGCCCATATGGCTTAAATGTAGTTCATGATCTTCTTTATCATCATGTTTTTCTTTATGATTATGATGGTGATGAGGAATTAATTTATCTAAGAGAATAAAAGACAAAAAGCCAATAATACTAGGTATTATGAGTAATAAGTTATGATAAGAAATAATTTCTGGTAATAAATCAAAAAGTAGTAAACCAAGCATTACAACAAAAGCTAGTGAAATAGTAAAAAGTTCAATACTTTCTTTATTTTTAGTATGATTTAATACTATAATTCCTACTCCCAAAAAAGCTCCTGTTAAGATTGTTAAAATTAAACCGATAAACATTTAATCACCTTTTTTAATTGTATCACTTATTTACTAGAAGTTAAAGTTTTAAAAAATAGAGATTGCTCTCTATTTTGGGTTCTAGAATTCCTGGTGTGAAGTAAATTTTAATAAAACTTAGGTAAAATCTAATAAAAACAGGTATTTTTAATGT
>CANQZN010000004.1 GCA_947628365.1 uncultured Bacilli bacterium
GGTGGTCTAAAAGATAATGCTTATCAAGATAACATTAATTTTAGCCGTAAACTTAGTGATGAAATAGTAGTGTATGTTTATACTAAGGATGAATATAAAAAGAATAATAATAAAGTTATAGAAACTAAATGTGTTTGTCCTACTTATGATATTAGTAAATGTACTGAAAATAAGCAAAGTGAGATAGTGGCAGGTGATGAAGATACCACTTTAACTAATGATAGTCAAAGTAATGAGAGTCCAAGTAATCAAAAAATAAATATTAATACAGCATCAAAAAGTGAACTAACGAAATTAAGCGGTATTGGAGATGCTAAAGCTGAAGCTATTATTGAATATCGTAAAAATAGTGGTTTATTTAAGACTATTGAGGACTTAAAAAAGGTTAGTGGCATAGGAGATAAAACATTTGAAAAAATTAGAGATAGTATTACAGTCTAGGTTATTCTACATTATTTTAATTACTATTTTATTTATATTTATACTTGTCAGTACTATTGTAATAAAATATGATACTAAACTAAAGCAAAGAGAATATTTAGAAGGAAGAGTTATTGATTATGATGTAGATACAAAACAGATTAGTTTTATTATTCAAGATAAAGAAAAAGTACTATGTAATTATTATTTAAATAGTGAAGAAGAAGTGCCGGAATTATTAGGTAAAAAAATAAGAGTAGAAGGCACTTTAAAATATCCCTCTAATAACACTATTCCCAATACTTTTAATTATCGTAAGTATCTATATCAAAATAAAATATATGTTACTATGACGGTAAAACAAATTAGCATTCTAAAAAGCGAAAATATTTTTTATCATATTAAAAATAGTATCAGTAATCATTTAAATAATTATTCTTCCCGTGTAAAAACTTATTTATATTTATTTTTAATGGGTAATAGAAATTATTTAAGTGATGATATGTATGATATTTATAGAACTAATGGTATATGGCATCTTTTTGCTGTATCCGGTATGCATATTGGGCTAATTATTGCAATTATGAGTAAGATACTTAAAAAACTTAAATTAAAAAATATAATAATTTCATTATTTTTAGGTTATTTTATGTTTTTGACTAGCTTTTCAGCCTCAGTTATGCGAGCCACTATTTTCTATTATTTAGTGCTCTTGTTAAAGAAATTTAAAATAAATATTAAAAGTTATCAAGTTTTATTATTAACGGCTAGTATTATTTTATTTATAGATCCCTTTATGATTTATAATTTAGGTTTTCAATATTCTTTTTTAATTACTCTAACCATTATGTTAAATAGCAATAAAATTACGGGTAATTATTTTACTAAAATATTAAAGATTAGTTTACTTTCTGTTTTAGTAAGCTTACCAATTACAATAAATACTAATTATGAAATTAATTTACTTAGTCTTTTTGTTAGTCTTATTTATGTTCCTTTTATTTCTATAGTCTTTTTTCCTCTTTGTTTTTTAATTTTTTTATGTCCTTTTTTGTCTTTTATTTTAAATTGGCTAATTTTAATTTTAGAATTTACTAATAAAATATTTTATGCCTTAAGATTAGTTGTAATAATACCTAAAATGCCTATTATCATAGTTATACTTTATTATTTTATTTTAATACTTGCCTATTTTAAACAAAATAAATTAATTATGTTTTTAATTTCCCTTATTATAATTAATATAATAATTCCTAAATTAGACTCTAGTAGTTATGTCTATTTTTTGGATGTTGGTCAAGGAGACAGCAGTTTATTAATTAGTCCACATAAAAATAAGGTATTTATGATTGATACGGGAGGTATTTTAAATAGTGATTATAAGCCATCTGATAATGTAATTCTATTTTTGAAAAGTTTAGGTATTAGTAAAATAGATACAATTATCCTAAGCCATGGCGATTACGATCATTTAGGTGATACCTTTAATATCATTAATAAATTTAAAGTAAGTAATGTTTTATTTAATCAAAATGATTATAATGAACTTGAATTAAATTTAATTAAGTTATTGCAAACTAAAAAGATTAAGTATGCAAAAATACAAGATAATCTAAAGTTTGATAAATATTATATAAAATTATTAAATACCAATACTTATGACAATGAAAATGATAATAGTGCAGTTTTATATTTAAAAATTATTTCTGCTAAATTTCTTTTTATGGGTGATGCTAGTATTAATGTAGAAAGTGATTTAATACATAAATATAATTTACCTAATATAGATATTTTAAAAGTAGGCCATCATGGCAGTAAGACTAGTACAAGTACTGAATTTATTAATATAATTAAACCTAAATACGCCATTATAAGTGTTGGTAAAAATAATATGTATGGTCACCCCAATAGAGAAGTCTTAAATAATTTAGAAAAACAAATAGTTTATAGAACTGATGAAATGGGTAGCATTAGTTTTAAAATAGATAAGAAAAATTTAGAAATTAAAACATATGCACCTTAAGGGGAAATTCACTACACTTAAGTCATAAATACTCATAAAATATAATACATTATATAATGTTTATATAGATTAGAAGCGAGTACTCGCTTCTTTTTGCAAGAAATTATTTAACTATTTAATTTTAAAGTAAACTATGAGATAATACACTTATGAATACATATTTAATCATTAGTGAAACAATTTATTTTATGCAAAATACTTTAAATACATTGAAAAATGGAATAGATAATGTAGTTTCTTTTAATTTGCAAGAAAACACTTTATCAGAGGTTTTAGAAGAAGCAAGTTATCTTTCAATGTTTAACGATCAAAAATGTATTATTGTTAAAAATGCTCAAATATTTGCAAGTAATAAAGGTGTAGAAAGCAAAAAATATAAAGAAGATGCTGATAAATTATTAAAATACTTAGATAATGAAAATAAAAATGTGAAGTTAATTTTTGTTTTAAATGGTAAAGCTGATAGTAAAAAGAAAATATATAGTATTTTAAATGAGCATAATAATGTTTATATTGAAAAAAAATTAACTAAAACTGATATTAAAAACGAACTAAATAATATTGTTAAAGATAATGGCTATACAATTGAAGATAAATCTTTATGGTATATTATTAATAATTCTTTAGGTAATTTAGATTTATGTGTTAATGAACTTAATAAACTATTTATTTATTATAGTAAAAAGTGTGTCATAAAATATGAAGATGTCATAGCTTTAACAAGTAAGGGAATAGAAGAAAATAATTTTAAATTAGTTGATAGTATTATTAATAAAAATTTAGAAGAATCTTTAAAAAATTTAAAAGAAGCGCAAATATTTAAGATAGAGCCAAGTGTCATTATTGCTCTTTTATATCGTGAGTTTAGATTAATGTTAAGTGTTAAATTATATGAAGAAGCAAGATTAAAACCCATAGAAATTATGAGTAATTTGAAATTAGCTGATTGGCAGTTACAAAAGGTAAAGGCTAATTTACAAATGTATAATAAAGATGAGATAAAGACGCAAATAATTAAACTGGGCGATATAGATTATCAATATAAAAGTGGGCTTATTAATAAAGACGTAGTACTTATTACATATATTTTAAATCTTTGCATGTAAAAATGTGGTAGAATAGGAAAAGTGATTTTTATGGAAAAAACAGTTGTTGTTGGTATGAGTGGTGGCGTTGATAGTGCTGTTGCTGCTTACTTACTAAAAAAAGAAGGTTATAATGTCATTGGGTTATTTATGCGTAATTGGGATAGTACAATTAATGGTGAAGATTTTCAAAATGATGATATTATTTGTCCCCAAGAAAGAGATTATAATGATGCCTTAAAAGTATGTGAGAAATTAGACATTCCTTTAAAAAGAGTTGATTTTATTAAAGAATATTGGGATAATGTCTTTAAATATTTTTTAAGTGAACTTGATAAAGGAAGAACACCTAATCCTGATTTATTATGCAATAAATATATTAAATTTGATTTATTTAAACAAGAGGCCATAAAACTAGGAGCAGACTTTGTAGCAACTGGTCATTATGCAAGAATAGAAAATGGTAAATTATTAAGAGCTAAAGATTTAAATAAAGACCAAACTTATTTTTTAGCAGATGTTCCTCTTGATGGCTTTAAAAATGTATTATTTCCAATCGGAAATTTAACTAAACCAGAGGTACGTAAAATAGCAGAAGAACAAGGCTTAGTAGTTGCCAATAAAAAAGATTCTACTGGTATTTGTTTTATTGGCGAAAGAAATTTTCAAAAGTTTATTCATAATTTTTTAAAGGAAAATAAAGGCCCTATTGTAGATATTTCGACAAAAGAAGTTATAGGAACGCATAATGGTCTTATGAATTATACAATTGGTCAAAGAAGAAATGTTGGTATTTCTGGTAATACTGAAAGACATTTTGTTTGTGGCAAGGATGTTAAGAATAATACTTTGTATGTAACAATTGGCGATGAAGAATATTTATATAGTGATGCTTGTTTAATTGATAACGTTAACTTTATTAGTAGTGTCCATCCAACTTTTTGTACTGCTAAATTCCGTTATCGCGGAGAAGATGTTAATGTTGAATTAGAATACTTGGAAAATAATGAAATATTAGTTAAGTATACAGATAAAGCTAAATCAGTAACTCCTGGTCAAGCATGTGTCCTATATTTAGGGGAAGAGTGCCTTGGTTGTGGGTTTATTAAAACCGTTTATAAAAATGGTGAAAAATTATGGTATTTGTAATCTTTTAGAATATTTATAAACATAATAAATGTTTAAAGATACCACGATAAAAATATTACATATTTCAGAAATAATTAAAGCGTACATACCTACATGAATTAGGGAAAATAAAGCAAGAGAAGTTAATTTAACAATAACCCCGACAATAGTTATTTTCATTGTAATATGGGCTTTATTAATTGCTTGTAAGAAACTAATTAAAATATTTTCAATATAAAATAAAGGAAATATTGGGGCAAGTACTTTGATATAATTTAGCCCTAAATTAGTATTATATAGATAATTTAAAATATATTTACCAAAGAACATTAAAATGACAGAATAACTAATACCTATTACTAAAGAAAAGAATAAAGCTTCTTTTAATCTTTTTAGCATTTGTTTACAATTTTGACATAAGTAATGTTTGCTAACCTCTGGTATAAGGGAAGAAGATATGGCGGTAATAAAAAATGAAGGGACAGTTAATATAGCCATAGTATAAGCATTATAAGCACCATACTCAACTAAAATATAATCATTAGAGTAACCAGATAATAAAAGTAAATTAGTAAGAATAATTGGTTCAAAGAAATAACCAATATTTCCTATAATTCTCGATGAAACAGTAGGAATTGAAATATCTAAAATATTTTTTAAAGTATATTTATCAGGAATAATATCTCTTTTCTTAATTACAATTTTTTTAGGAATAAATAATAAATTAACAAATATAGAAACTAGTTCTTCAATAAAAGAAAATAAAAAGAGAGAAGCTGCTGCTAAAGTTTCACTTTTAGCCATAATTTTAGGAACAAACAAATAAATTAAAATACCTCTAATTATTTGTTCAATTATATTAGATACGACATTAGGTATCATATTTTGTTTACCATAAAAATAGCCTTTAACAATACTAGAGATACTAATAATGGGAAAAGTAAAACTCATTGCGACAATTAAAATATAACATCTTTCTTCATGTAATAAATTATTAGCAATAAAGGGAGCAAAAATAAGCATGAGAATTACTACAATAGCATTAATACTCATAATTAAAATAGTGGAAGTAGATAATATTTTTAAATTATTATGTCTATTTTCGGCGATTAATTTAGATATAGTTGTAGGAAGAGCAAGGGTGGCAATAGTAATTAATAAAGAATATGTTGGCATTACTAAAGAATACAAGCCTAATACTTCAGCACCGACAATTCTTGTATAAATAATTCTAATAATAAAACCGAGAATTTTAGTAATTATACCACCTAGAATAAGAATAATTGTTGACTCAATAAAGACATTTCTATGTTTCATAACTCTCCCTTTTAAAAATAAATAAAGTATTATATAATAATAATATGAAGGGATGCGAAAATTTATGGATAATGCTTTCAAATTTAATTCAATAAATGATTTATATAAACGCATACTTCCAAGTATCAATACTAAGATTGATGATTTAAAAAGAGAAAAAATTACCGATATAAAGGCTGATGATATATGGCGATATTGTGTAAATAAAAAATGGAAAAATAAAACTGATTTAAGAATTTATGAAATGGTTGATGATATTTTGAATATTGATATATTAGATTTAAAATTGTATTTAAAAGATAATTTGAATAGGGATGGTTTAAAATGAAAGATACAGAGATATCTTTTACAGATATATATAATAAATTAATAAAAAAAGAAATGGACAACTTAGATAAAATTAAAGAAGCATATCTTTTTGCATGTAAAGAACACGAAGGACTAAAGAGATTAAGTGGGGATGATTATATTACTCACCCTTTACATGTTGCGGATATTTTAATTGATTTAAATGTTGACTCTACTACAATTATTGCTTCATTATTACATGAAGTTCTTAATAATGGTAATACAGCAACTTATGAAATTTTAGAGGAAAAATTTGGCGAAGAAGTTGCCATTATCGTTAATAGCGTTTCCAAGATTAATAAACTAGAATTAATGGATGAAACTGAGTCTTCTGCTATATATTTAAGAAAAGTTTTAGTAGGTCTTGCTGAAGATCCTCGTGTTTTATATATTAAACTTGCAGACCGTCTTCATAATATGCGTACCAATTGGGCAATTAAAGAAGAAAAGCAAAAAGATAAAGCAAGAGAGACTATGACTGTTTTAGTACCAATTGCTCACCGCCTAGGTATTAATTCAATCAAAAGTGAACTTGAAAATATTTGCTTAAAGATATTAAAACCGGATGTTTATGATGATATATTAGAAAGACTTAATAAAACAACTAGAGAATTAAATGATAATTTATTGGAAATGAAAGAAAGTTTAAGTCATTTGCTTATTGAAAATGGTATTCAACATAAGATAAAAGGTAGAGTTAAAAGTGTTTATAGTATTTATAATAAACTTTCTAATGGTAAAACATGGGACCAAATTTATGATATTTTAGCCCTAAGAATATTTGTTAATACTGAAGCTGAGTGTTATAGTGTTATTGGTTTAATTCACTCTAAATATCGTCCAGTTCCTAAAAGATTTAAAGATTATATAGCTAATCCAAAAGAAAATATGTATCAATCATTACATACTACTGTTTTCGGTAATGATGGAGAGGTATATGAAGTACAAGTAAGAACTTATGAAATGGATGAAATTGCCGAAAAAGGTATTGCGTCTCACTGGTCTTATAAAGAAAAAGGAACTAAGAAAGTTCAAGCTATTATGGAACAAAAATTAGAAATGTTTCGTAATATTATCGAAACCAATAGTGAAGAAAATGATAAGAATTTTGAAGATTCAATTCATAATAATTTACTTGGTGAACTTATTTATGTCTTTACGCCAAAAGGTGATGTTATAGAACTTCCTAAAAATGCCACCCCAATTGACTTTGCCTATCGTATTCATAGTCGAGTAGGTGATACGACAGTTGGAGCTTTAGTTAATGACAATATTGTTCCTTTATCATATGAACTCCAAAATAATGATATTGTTAAAATTATTACTAATACTAGTGCGACCCCTAATCAAGATTGGCTAAATTTTGTTAAAACAGAACAAGCTAAATCAAAAATTAAAGCCTACTTTAGTAAAAAAGATCGCGAAGAATATATTAATAAAGGTAAAAATATTTTAGAAAAAGAAATTAGAAAAAGAAAACTTAGTTTTAATGATGTAATTAATGATGCTAATTTAAATAAATTATTTAAAGATTTAAAATTAAATTCTCTAGAGGAACTTTATTTATCTATTGGTTCTCTTAGATATACTGCTGGTTATATTATTAACTTAACTACTGATGAAAAACAAAATATTGATGATGCTTTAATGGAAAAAATTAAACCAAGAACTATTCATAATAGTAAAGATGATATTATTGTTGATGGTAATAGTAATATTATGTATAACTTAGCTAAATGTTGTAAACCAGTTAAAGGTGATGATATAGTTGGGTTTATTACTAAGGGTGAAGGTATATCTGTCCATAAAAGAAATTGTCCAAATACTAAAGATAAAGAAAATCGTTTAATAGATGTTGAATGGAATATTAATAGTGAAAATATTTATTTAACTGATATTGAAGTTTTAGTTAATAATAATAATTTCTTAATGGATCTAATTACCGAAGCCACGAAAGACAAAATTACTATTTCTGAAATAAAAAATAAAGATACTGAAAAAGGTACCATTTGTAATATTACGATTAAAGTAAAAAATAAAGAAGAATTAGAGAAATTTAAAAATCAAATTTCTAAATTTAAAAATGTATCTATTATGGAGTAATTATGAGAGTTGTAGTCCAAAGAAGCAAAGAAAGTAATGTTGTTATCAATAACAAAGTATATAATAAAATAGATAAAGGTTTAGTTATTTTAGTTTGTTTTACTGATGGCGATACAATTAAAGATATTGAATATATAGTTAAGAAAATTATTAATTTAAGAATATTTAATGATGAAAACGGGAAAATGAATAAAAGTATATTAGATATTGGTGGTAGTATTTTATCTATTAGTCAATTTACCTTATATGCCGATACTAAAAATGGCAATAGACCAAGTTATACAAAAGCAATGAACGGCATAGAAGCCACTAAACTTTATGATTTATTTAATGAAAAATTAAATGAACATGTTAAAACTTATCCAGGTATTTTTGGTAGTGATATGCAAGTTAATATAACTAATGATGGGCCAGTAACTATCATTATAGAGTCTTGATAAAATTGACAAAATTTGACAGCAAAGTATTTTATGGAGTATAATTAATATGTGTTTTGGAGGGGGTAATCATATGATAGAGAATTATGATGAATTAACAAAAAAATTAGAAATTCTAAAAGAAAATTTAAAAACAGTTAAAAATGACTTTAGAACTTCAAAAATTGAACATTATCTTATATATCTTGTATTACTAATAATCGGAGCAGCATGCTTAGGTTGTGCTGCTTTTCCAGTATTAAATTCTCCTGAAATTAGTGGCTTCTTACTAACAATTATTGTAAGTTCATGCTTTATTGGCTTAGGTATTTCTATTAAACCTTTTAAACAATTGTCTGAATTTAATGCTGAATATAAAGAAACATTAAACAAAGAGAGCGAAGAAATAAATAATATAAAAGAACAAATAGAAAAAGTTCAAAGATTAATTTCTGAAAAATCTTCACATTGTACATTACAAGATAAGCAAGAAGAAAATTTCTATAATCTAGAAAGACGAGAAGAAATTGAACCAATGATTGAACATAATTATACTGAAGATTATGATTTGAACATTGTGGATGCAAAAACAACTGGTATTTCTAGAACTAGGAAGAAAAATAATATAAAATAGTTGAAAAATACTATTTTATTTTTTGTTTACTTTCATAATCTTGTATGTTAAAATAACCATTGTTTGGAAATCTTATAAGGTGACAGTAATGAATTCAATTAGTAAGTTATATAAAGTAAAAGACATTGATAAAAAATTAGAATATACTTTAGATGAGTTAATACAGGATGGAGTAACTAAAAAAGATATTGAGTATTTAACTTTTTATGGTTATCTAAAAAATAATGATAATAAATATATTCTTACTGATACCTTTTTTGCTAAATATGCTAAAAAATTAAAATTCTTTAATCGAGATGAAGAGAGTGCCCAAAAATGTTTTTTGAAAAGTTTAGAAATTAATCCTAATAATAAAAGTGCCTTATTATCATTTTTTATTGATATATTAAAAAAAGAAAATTTTAAAGAATCTGATTTTCATCATGTTGTTTCTATATATTCAAGATTATCCATTATTGATGATTATCGTTATTCCGACAATAATTTCTATTTATTCTTATTAAATTATATTGGTAAATTACCAGATAGTTGTTATGAATATTTAAAATTATTAGAAAAAGAGAATTTTCTTTTAAGTAAAAGAGAACAACCAAATGATTTAGAAAGGGATATTATTAATAAAATCAGGAAAAAAGCATTAAATTTAGATTTCAGAGGAGCAATAAAAGCTTATAATGACTATGCTCATATTGCGAGTGCTCCTGCTAATCACATTACTATTTCTAGATTACTATTATTTAGGGCAATAAATAGTCAAAACAAATATAATGAAAGGCTTAATTATCTACTTTACATTGGTGATTATGCTAATGCTTTAGGTTACCTAGAAATGTTAAATAGAAGAAATATTTTAAGTGAAAAGCAAGAATTAATATTAATATCTCTTAGATGTTTACTTAATCTAATTACTCTTGATAAAGTACCTCAACTAATTAATCATAAACTAATAACTACTACATTAGATGAAGCTATTAAAAATCATGACTTTAAAGAGGCTTTAGAACTTGCTAAGGAAGAAAATTACAATGAAAAAAATCACTTATTTGCCATTTTAAAATTAATAAATAATATTAGTAATTCAAAAATAATGGAAGAAGAATATCCTTTAGATGCAACATTTAGAGATAACTATTATATGAATGCGATTAAGTATTATATTCGTCATTTTAAATTAACTGAAGCTTTACTTACTATGCATAAATTTTTACGAGTTATTAATAAATGCGAATATGAAAGTATTATGATAACTATTATAAAATTATATCTATTTAGTAAAAATGAATATGGTAAATTATTTACTAAAATAATGTTAAATATTAGTAAATCCGATTTTGAAATAACAGATTACTTAAATATTAATAAGGAGTTTAATACTTTAGATGATATTAATATTTATTTAGAAAAACTAATTGATCCAATAGAATATGAGAAAAAATTAGAACGAATTATGTAAGAGAGATGGTTTTAATGATTGATAATGAAACACCAGAATATGTTCTTAAATTATGCAATAGCAAAAAATACAAATAATAACTAAATAGTCAATTGACTATAAAGGAAAAAAGTAATAAAATATAAACATATTAGAGAAATTTTCTATGGAAAGACAAGTAATTTATTATTTATATTAAAAGAGAAGACGGTTGGTGAAAAAGTCGATGCAAATAATAAAAGAAGACACTTTCAAATAAACATAGAAACGCTCATGGAAGCGATAAAATTTTAAGACCTAGAAGTAAGGTGGTACCGCGGGAATTCTCGCCCTTACATAACTAGGTCTTTTTATTTAAAGAAAGAAGGATTATAAATGATAACAAAACCAAAGGGTACAATTGATGTAACAGGAAATGACTCTATACTATGGGAATATGTCAATTCAGTAGTATCAACTATGATGAGCGCGTATAATTATGAATATATTAGAACACCTATTTTTGAAGCAAGTGAATTATTTCATAGAAGTGTAGGAGAAACATCTGATATAGTTAAAAAAGAAACTTATGATTTTAAAGATAAGGGAGATCGTAATATTACTTTAAGGCCAGAAGGTACTGCGGGAGTAGTTAGAAGTTATATTGAAAATAAATTATACGCTGAACCTGATGTTAAAAAGTATTTCTATAATGGAACAATGTATCGTTATGAAAGACCACAAAAAGGAAGACTTAGAGAGTTTACTCAATTTGGGGTAGAAGTACTTGGTAGTAATGATCCAATTATTGATGCTGAGGTAATTAGTTTACAATATCGTATTTTAGAAGCCTTGCATATTGAGAATTTACAAGTAAATATTAATTCTTTGGGTGACAATGAGTCAAGGAATAATTATAGAGAAGCATTAGTTAAATATTTAGAACCAAATATAGATAAGTTATGTCCAGATTGTCAAGAAAGATTTAAAACTAACCCATTAAGAATATTAGATTGTAAAGTTGATAAAGATAGTGAAATATTAAAAAATGCACCGAAAACTATTGATTATTTAAATAAAGAAAGTAAAGAAAGATTTGATACAGTTTTAAAATACTTGGGACTATTAGATATCGATTATGAAGTAAATTCTAATATTGTAAGAGGTCTTGATTATTATGATCATACCGTATTTGAAATAGTATCTTTAGATAATGAAGAAACAAAAGCTAATGTTCTAGGTGGTGGAGGCCGTTATAATAAATTAATTAAAGAATTAGATGGCCCAGATTCTTATGGTATTGGTTTTGCTTGTGGAATTGATCGTATCATTGATGTTTTAAAGGGTATTGATTTATATAAAGATGCTAAAAAAGAAATTGAGTGTTATGTCATGTATGTATCAGAAGAAGAAAAACTATATGCCCTAGATATTGTTCAAAATCTAAGATTAAATGGTATAGTTACAGAGACTAATAATTTAAATAAAAGTTTAAAAGCTCAATTTAAAGAAGCTGATCGCTTATATGCTAAATATTTAATTATTTTAAATAATGAAGATTTAAAAAAAGGTTTAGTTAATGTTAAAGATAATAGAACTAAAGAAGAAGAAAAAGTTGATCTTGATGAATTAACTGAATACATAATTGGTAATTTATAAAAAAAGAAGGAGAGTTTATGAAAAGAACACTGATAAGTGAATTAAAAGAAAATGAAGAAGCTAAAATTAGTGGCTTTTTAGAAAAAATAAGGGATACAAAATACATGGTATTTGCAGTCTTAAAAGATATGAGTGGAACTATTCAAGTTTCTATTGATAAAGAGGCTAATAAAGATTTAGTAGCTAAATTAGAAGGCATTATAGCTAGTAGTGTTGCGTCTTTTACTGGTAAAATGGTTAAAAGTGAATATGTTAAACAAGGAGGTAGGGAATTTATCCCAACATCTTTAGAAATACTTAGTTCATCTGCAAGCCTTCCTCTTGATGCAACTGCCAATATTGATACTAGACTTGACTATCGTTGGTTAGATTTAAGAAGTGATAAAAATAATTTAATGTTATTATGCCAATCTGCTTTAGTTGATGGGATGCGTAAATACTTAGTTAATGAAAAATTTACTGAAATTCATACACCAAAATTAATTGGAGCTGCATCAGAGTCTGGTTCAGATGTCTTTGAAGTTAAATATTTTGATCGAACTGCCTATCTTGCTCAAAGTCCTCAATTTTATAAACAAATGGCTATTGCTAGTGGACTTGAAAAAATATTTGAAATAGCACCTGCTTTTAGGGCGGAAAATTCTAATACTAATAGACATACGACAGAATTTACATCATTTGATATTGAAATGGCTTATATAGATTCTTATTTAGATGTTATGGATCTAGAAGAAAATATTTTAATCGCTGGACTTACTAATGTTAAAAATTTATATGGTGATGCCGTTAAAGAATTATTTAATGTAGATATTATTATTCCCACAAAACCATTTCCAAGAATTAAATTACAAGATTTATATCAAGAATTACATAAAAGATATAACTATGAAATACCAGAACATGATATTGGTGATATGAATGCTGAGGCTGAAAATCTAACTGGCCGTTTTGCCAAAGAAGTTTATGGTCATGAATTTATCTTTGTAACTGATTTTGCAAAGACTAAAAGAGCATTTTATCATATGCGTGATAATGATATTCCTCAAGGTTATGACCTAATATGGAAAGGTACTGAAATTACTACTGGAGCCCAAAGAGAACATCGCTTTGATGTTTTAGAAAAACAAGCTAAAGAAAAGGGTTTAGGTAAAGATGTCGAATTTTATTTACAATTCTTTAAATATGGTTGTCCTCCTCATGGTGGTTTTGGTTTAGGTATTGATCGTCTTAATATGCTTATGTTAGGTCTTCCATCTCTAAAAGAAGAAATGTTTATTTTTAGAGGGCCAAATAGACTTAACCCATAAAGAAAGGAAAATAAAAATGGATTTAAAAGATTTATTTAAAAATATTCTAGATTATGTTTCTAGGGAAGTAACTGTTCGTGGTTGGATAAGAAATCATCGTGATCAAAAAACTTTTGGGTTTATTGATTTTTCTGATGGTACTTCTTTTCAACACTTACAAATTGTTTATGATGAGACTCTTACTAATTTTGCTGATGTGCAAAAACTTTTAGTAGGCTGTGCCATAGAGGTAACTGGTGAAATTGTAAAGTCTACTGGTAAACAAGCTTATGAAATGCATGCAAAAAAAATTACTTTACTTGGTAGTTGTCCTGAAGATTATCCAATTCAACCTAAAAGACATACAAGAGAATATTTAAGAGAAATGGCTTATCTTCGTCCAAGAACAAATATGTTCCAAGCAGTATTTAAAATTAGAAGTGTTGCTGCAATGGCAATTCATGAATATTTTCAAAGTCATAACTATGTTTATGTTCATACTCCATTAATTACTACTGCTGACTGTGAAGGCTCAGATCAAATGTTTAAAATAACTACATTAGATATGAATAATTTACCAAAAGAAAATGGTCAAATTGATATGAAAAAAGATTTATTTGGTCGTCTTGCTTACGTTACAGGAACAGGTCAATTACATGGTGAAGCATTTGCTATGGCTTTTAAGAAAATTTATACATTTGGGCCAACATTTAGAACTGAGAATTCTAATACGAAAACTCACGCTAATGAATTTTGGATGATTGAACCAGAAATTGCCTTTTGTGATTTAGAAGGTCTTATGGATATTGAAGAAGAAATGCTAAAATATATTGTGCAATATGTTTTAGATAATTGCCCTGAAGAGATAGATTTCTGTGATCAATTTATTGAAAATGGCTTAAAAGATAAGCTTCATAAGTTATTAAATTCTAAATTTACAAGAATAACACATCATGATGTTGTAGATATTTTAAAGAAAGCACCAGTTAAATGGGAATTTACACCATCATATGAAGATGATATAGCTAAAGAACATGAAAAATATATTACTGAATACTTTAATGGCCCAGTATTTGTTACTAATTGGCCAAAAGATATTAAAGCATGGTATATGAAAACCAATAGCGATAATAAAACTGTCGCCGCCGTAGATCTTGAAGTACCAGGTGCTGGTGAATTAATGGGTGGTAGTCAAAGAGAAGATGATTATGATGTATTAATTAAAAGAGCACATGATATGGGTGTTGATACTGATACAGTTGATTGGTATTGTAATTTAAGACGTTTTGGTGGCTGTTATCACTCTGGATTTGGTATGGGATTTGAAAGATTAATTATTTATCTAACTGGTGTAGAAAATATTCGTGATGTTATTCCATTCCCTAGAACTCCTGGCAGTTGTGAATATTAATTATAAATGGAGATATTTTTATGATGAAATTTACCAAAGAATTAGTAGATAATTACGCTAATAAATTATTAATTGGTTTAACGGAAGAAGAAAATGCTTTAGTATTAAATGAATTTGATATTATAGATCAAAACATGGAATTAATACTTAAAATTCCAAATATTAGTGAAGTTGAACCAATGACCCATGCACTTTCTGATTTTGCATATGAATTACGCGATGATGATGAGGTTGAAGAAAGTATTCCGGTTGTTGAATTATTACAAAATTGTGATAGTTATGAAGGCCGTGAAATAAGTGTACCAAAGGTAGTGGGAGGTAAAGAAGTGTAATGAATACAGAAAAAACTATTGAAGAATTACATGAATTATTAAAATCTGGTCAAATTACTTCTGAAGAATTAGTAAAAGAGTCACTTCTTAAATCTCATGAAGTACAAGAAAAATGTAATGCTTTTGTTACAATATTAGATGATGCCAAAGGAAGAGAGGTAACAAACGATTTATTATCAGGTATTCCCTATGGTATTAAAGATAACTATTCCACTAAAGGCATCTTAACTACTGGTTCATCTAATACGTTAAAAGATTATGTTCCCTTTTTTGATGCAACTGCAGTTTCTAATTTAGCAAAACATGGAGCCATACCCGTAAATAAAACAGCTTTAGATGAATTTGGTATGGGTGGTACTGGTACAACTTGTCATACTGGTGTTGTTAGAAATCCTTGGGATTTACAAAGGATGTGTGCAGGTTCTTCTTCTGGTAGTGCGGCCGCAGTTGCATTTGGTGTTTACCCATATGCTTTAGGTAGTGATACCGGTGACTCAATAAGAAAACCGGCTGCTTTCTGTGGTATAGTTGGTTATAAACCTACCTATGGTATGATTAGTCGTTATGGCTTGTTCCCCTTTGCATCAAGTCTAGATCACTGTGGTGTTTTAACGCGTTCAGTTAAAGATGCTGCAATTGTTGTCGATGCGATGAAAGGAAAAGATAAAAACGATTTAACTAGTTGGAATTCGAGTAATATTCACTTATATGAAAGTATTAACGAAAGTCTTAAGGGTAAAAAATTATTTTATATTAAAGAGATAGCTAATTTAGATAATTATCCTGATGCCTCTTCTGAATTAAAAGAGCATTTAGAAAACTTTCAAAAAACTATTGAGTTACTTAAGAGTAATGGAGCAGTTGTAGATGAAGTTAGTATGGATATAACATTACTAAATGCTATTTCAAGTGTATATGTTTGTATATCTTGCGCTGAAGCTACAAGTAATATGTCAAATTTAACTGGTATTATCTTTGGCCCAAGGGGAAATGGTAGTAATGTCATGGATATGATAAAAGATCATCGAACTAAAGGCTTTTCGCCTTTAATTAAAAGAAGATTTGTCATTGGGTCATATATTTTACAAAGAGAAAATCAAGAAAAATATTTTGTTAATGCCCAACGTGTTAGAAGATTGATTGTTGATAAAATTAATGAATTCTTTAAAAGTTATGATGCTTTAATTTTACCTGTATCAACTGGACCTGCTCCATATCTTGATGGTAGTAAAGATGAAATGACTAACGATAATACAACTATTTTAGAAGAACATTTACAAATCGGTAATTTTGGTGGTTTTCCTTCCATTACAATTCCCAATGGTTTTATAAGTGGCTTACCTGTTGGGGTTAATATTACTGGCAAGTGTTATGATGATGTAAATGTCCTAAGTATTGCTTATGGCTTAGAGTGTTTAATGCCATATAAAAATCAAATTGCTAAATTAAGGGAGGTTAAAGATGAGTAAGTATAAAGCTGTAATTGGCTTAGAGATGCACTGTGAATTAAAAAGTAAATCAAAGGTCTTCTCTAGTGCTCGTAATTCTTATAATGATATACCCAATGATAATGTTAGACCCCTTGATATGGCTTTTCCTGGTACTTTACCAACTTTAAATAAGGAAAGTGTAAGAGAAGCTCTGATGATGGCAATGGTTTTAAATTGTGAAATACCACCTTATATGTACTTTGATCGTAAAAATTACTATTATCCTGATTTACCTAAAGGTTATCAAATTACCCAAATGCATAGTCCAGTTGGTGTAAATGGTAAAATTACAATTCAAATAGATGATACTTATAAAGATATATTAATTCATGATATTCATTTAGAGGAAGACTCTGCTAGCCTAGACCATTATATTGATACATCTCTAATTGATTATAATAGATCTGGTGTACCTCTTTTAGAGTTAGTTACTGAACCATGTTTAAATTCAGCAGAGGAAGCCGTTGCGTTTTTAGAATATATGCGTCTTGTTTATCAATATTGTGGGGTATCTGATGCGGATACTAAACTTGGCCAAATAAGATGTGATGTTAATGTTTCAATTATGGATAAAGATGCCAAGGAATTAGGAACTAAAGTAGAAATTAAAAATGTTAACTCTTTTAGTAATGTCTATGATGCCATCAATTATGAAATTAAAAGACAAACTGAACTTAAAGATAATGGTAGATATAATGAAGTTGAACAAGAAACAAGAAGATTTGATGAAGAAACTGGTACTACTATTCGGATGCGTGGTAAAGTAGATGCTATTGATTATAAATATTTTGTTGAACCTAATATTCCTAAATATAAACTAGCAAGTAGTTGGTTAGAAAGTATTAAAAAAAGTATTCCAGAATTACCATATGAAAGAAAACAAAAGTATATTAATGAGTATAATTTATCGGAGTATGATGCTAATATAATTATTAAAAATAAAGAATATGCTGATTATTTTGAAGAGTGTGTAAATTTAGGTATTAATCCTAAGACTGTTGCTAATTACTTAATTGTGCAAATTATTGCTTATTTAAATAAAACTAATACTGAATTAAAAGATTTTTATTTAAAACCTATTTATTTAAAACAAATTACAGAAGAGGTAGATAATGGTCATATTTCTTCTAAGCAAGCTAAAGAAGTATTTAATAAATCTTTAGAAGAAAGAAGAGAACCTAAAAATTATATAACTAAAGATAATGCTCAAATTAGTGATAAAGATGCATTAATAAGTATTGTGAAAAATATTTTAGATAATAATAAATCACAAATTGAAGAATATAAAAATGGTAAAAGTAATTTATTTGATTATTTCGTTGGTCAAGTTATGAAAGAAACTAGAGGTAAAGCTAACCCACCAATGGTTAAAGAAATATTAAATGAATTATTAAATAAATAAAAGTATAAATCACGGTAAAACGTGGTTTTTATATGTCTAAAACTTGCAAAAATTTCATAATTTGTTATAATAAGCTGTAAATATTGTTTAGGGGTGATTGGTTTTGAGTAGAGAAGTACTTGAAAATATACAAAAAATGGATTTAGACCAATTATATAATTATTTTAATTTTCTTATTACACCAATATATATAGATTATAAGTATCTATTTCAAGATGAGTCGGATTTTAAAAATACAGTTATGTCAGCTTTACAAGATTTAAAAGATAATATTAGTATAATTGACTCAAATCATCCAAATGATAAAGCTAATGTTTATATTCGAGAATATTTAAATAATACAATTACTATGGCTTTACAAGATATAAATAATTTTATTACTATTTTTAATAGATTAAGTAACGCATTGATAAAACCAGATGATTCAGTAAAAGTAAACATTAGAATGATTAATAAAATAGGATCATATTTTAGCATGCTTGATTATGAAGTTGACATTAGTTTCTTATTAAGTGCGATAGAGCAAAACAGTAATATCCAAGAATCTTTAAAAAAGATAGCTCATGAATTATATTTTGAGAAAAATAAAAACAATATTACTTTAGATGATAATTTTACTAGTTTATGTTATGAAGCCTATTTAATATTAAATGGTTTATCTATTGATGATAATACCGAAGCTATAGACAATGGACAATCTACTGCAAAAAATAATAATGATAAAGAAGATAATTATGAAATTAATGATAATGTTAAAATATATCTAAAAGAGTTAGAGGCCTATCCCGTTTTAGAACATGATTCTTTAATGGATTTATTTAGAAAATACAAAGAAGGTGACAAGAAAGCTCGTCAAAAAATTATTAATTCTAATTTACGTTTAGTGGTATCTATTGCCAAAAGATATACAAATAAAGGTTTACCATTTCTTGATTTAATTAGTGAAGGAAATATTGGTTTAATTAAAGCTGTTGAAGCCTTTGACATTGATAGAGGTTATAAATTTTCTACTTATGCAACTTGGTGGATAAAACAACACATTATAAGAGGAATAGTTGAACAAGGAAGAGTAATACGTATTCCAGTTGCGACTAATGAAATAATAAATAAAGTTTATAAATCTAAAAATGCTTTAACCGCTAAGTTAGGGCGTGATCCTAAGCCAAAAGAAATAGCAGATGATTTAAATTTTAGTGAAAGGGATGTCATTATGTATCTCAACTATTCGCATGAAACAATCTCTTTAAATACGCCAATAGGTGAGGAAAATGATACTGAATTAGGAGAAATAATTGAAGATGAAAATTCACTTTCACCCGAAGATAATGCCAATATGAAAATATTAATAGATAATTTTATTAATGATAATCACACATTAACAAGAAGAGAAAAACAAGTTTTAGAACTACGTTTAGGTTTAAATAATAATAGAGAACATACTTTAAAAGAAATAGGAAATATGTTTGGGGTAACAAGAGAGAGAATAAGACAAATTGAAAGTGGTGCTATTAGAAAATTACATGATAAATATGTTTTAACTAGTTCTAAGGGAAATACTCAGATTAGGCCACTTAGAACTTGGCATGATGATAAAAATCAGCCTATTATTTTACCACCAACTTATCGTATCAAATATTATGAAGATTTTGCTAAATCTGAGGTACCAACTTTTTTAAACTACTTTAGTGCTAATTATGATGATATTTTATTAGCTATAAAAATGATTAATAACGATTATCAGGCCTTAATCTATAAATATTTTGGTGAAAACTTACTGCAAAAGAATGTTGTTATTACTAATAATGATGATAAAAAGCAATTGGCAGAGGTTATTATCCCTAAACTACAAATAATTTTAGTTCATATTGCTGAAGCTAAAAAGCAAGGAATAAATAATTCTGAAGAGATTATCAATTATGTAATGACTCAAACAACTAAAGTAACTCCAATTACAATGTATCTTAATTATCCACTAGATTCTATAAAATCAGCTATAAAATTACTTGATACTAAATATCAACATATAATATATCTTTGCTATGGTGATGATTTGGATACTCCTAAGAGAATGCCAGGATATAGTTATGAAATCTTAAAAGAATTTAAAACAACTATTGTGCCAAAACTACAAGAATTACTAAAAAAAATGGAATATTTATCACAAAATGAATTGATGAATACAATAAAAAAACAAGAAGAGAATATTAAATTTAATATTATTTTAGATGAAGCATTGTATAGTTATTTTGCAAACGAAACACCAAGTAATGTTGATTTAACTTTATCTTTATTAACTGAAAGTGAAAGAAAACAATTTTATGATTATTTTAATAATGTTAATAAAAAAATAAAAGACTATAACTATAGTAAAGAGAATTACAAAAGATTAAAATCTAGAATTTTTCCTAAAATAGAATATATTTTTAATTTAATTAAGAAAGCTAACCTTAAAAATATACTAGATATAAAAGACTATGTTGTAAATAGATTAAATAATGATAATCCAAAAACTATTTATGAATATTTTAATCACGTTAATCCTAAAGTTATTAGATTAGCAGTTGATTTATTATGGGTAGAAGATACTAGAAGTATTAATAATTACTTTGGTATGCATTTAGATGAAGTTGCAAATATTTATAATTTACCATTAAAAGAAAAAATTGATAAAATAGTATTACCAAAGGTAAAAGATAATATTGATAAAATTAATGTTGTATTAAGCATCATTCCGGATGCAACGGATAAAATTATTAAAGAAAATATTCAATTTATCAATTTAATGCCTTTTATAGATAGATTTAATATGCCAAAAAATATAGTTTTAGAAGCTATATCATACTTAGATAAAGATGAAAAAAATATATTGCAAACGCTTTTTGGCAAAGATTATAATAAAATAGCTTTAGTAAAAGGTAAAAATATTGAAATAGTTGCCAATATTTCACGCAAAATAAAAAATATGGTAAATAAAATAGCAAAAGCTAAAGATCTTGGTTACTTAACGCATGAAGAAATAGAAAAATATTTTGCTAACGCTAATAATCAAGGAATTAAGTCAATTTATGAATATTTTCCTAATGTTTCTAGGGATACTATAGATTTAGCAGTATATTTATTAAATAATTATTATAAGCATATTTTATATTATTGTTATGGTGAAGATTTAAAATATCCTCATCGTAGTGAAGGCTACTTAGATGATCATTATATATTCTTAAAGCAAAATATTATTCCTAGCCTTAAGTTTAATTTAGAAATTATCATGCAATGTGAAGATGATATAGATAAAGATACAATATTTCAAAAATATATCAGAAATGTGATTAAAACTTCCTTTGCAGTTAATTTATTCAATTTAGAAGAAATGACTTTACCAGTTAATGCTTTAGCGCAAATATTTAAAATGGATAGTGATAATTTATATTTTATAATGACTGAAGTTTATAAAGAAGAAAAGGAAAAATATAATCGTTCATTTCAAGAATTAAAACTTAAGAAGCACAAAATTGTAGAAAATTAATCTACAATTTTTTTTATTCGACAAAAAATTTAAAGACTATATGATAAAATAATTCTGGTGATGATAATGAAGAAGAATATAGTTATTATAATGGTATCGATAGCTTTAGGAGTATTATTTACTTTTTTCTTTTTAAATAAAGAAAATATTTATGCTAAAGAAGAGTATTTAGTTTATGCTTTTCAAGTGGGAGCTTATACAAAAAAAGATAATGCTGAAGAATTTTTAGGAAAAATTCCTTCTGGTATAATTATAGAAGAAGATAATTTATATAAAGTATATGCTTGTATTTATAAAAATATTGATTTAGTTAATAAGATGGTCGTCTATTTAGAAAATAAAGGGATTAATGTCTATTTAAAAACATTACCTGTTACTAAAAAATTTTATAATATTCTAAGTAATTATGAAAAGATAGTTCTAAATTCTTCTCTTGATAGCATTTATGATCAAGTTAATAATAGTATATTAACTTCTTACATAGAAAGTTTAAATAATGATTAAAGTACTTAAAAATAACTATCTTTTCTTAGTATTATTCTTACTAATTATCCTAAAAGAACCATTTTATTCTTTGATTCATATTAAAAACCAAGTATATACCCCAACAAGATGCCATATCTTAGAAAGTGATTATAATAAATTATTAGAATTTAGTGAAATTAATTTAATATATGAAAGTGATTATATAAATACTTATGTTATTTATAAAGATATTTATAATTATACTAATGAAATAACTATTAGAGGTGGTAAAGATTTAAATTTAAATAATAACCCAGTTATATATGATAATACTTTACTCGGGGTTATTGATAAAGCATCAGAATCTAGTAGTATTGTTAAATTACTTACAAGTAAAGATAGTAAAATATCAGTCAAAATAAATGATGAAGTAGGATTACTTGAGTATAAAGATAATAATCTAATAGTCAGTAATATTTCTAATTATAGTAATATAAAAATAGGGGATGATATTTATACATCAGGTTTAGGTAATTTAAAAGAAAATATTTATATAGGAACAGTTGAAGATATTCATCTTGCTAATAAAGAAATTGAAAAATATATTAAAGTTAAGTATGATTTAAATATTAAAGATATTAATTATGTTACTATTTTAAAGGAGAATTTATGATTTTTTTCTTAATTATTTTAGATGTTTTAATCAATAATTATTCTAATTTTACATCTTTTTTCTTTCTTATTTATTTATATAATAAACCATATAAATATTATGTATTAACGGCATTAATTCTAGATTTAGTTATATTTAATCATCCCTTTTATAATCTAATATTTTTAAGTGCTATTTACCTTCTTAATAAAGTATTTACTGATCTTAATAAAAATAATATTCTAAACTTTATTTTTATTAATACTTTTAATTTAATTGTTTATATTATCTTAAGTAACTTAAGTAGTTATTTTTCTATTCCTGTTATTCTTATTAATATTGGTAATAGTTTATTTATTAATCTATTATTCTATATGTTAAGTTATAATTGCTATAACAAAGGAAATATGTTAGAATAACTTATCGTTAAAGGGGATTTGTATGGGTAATGTTAATAAAGCAATAGACAGATCTAAATATTTAATTGAAGAAGTATTATATAGAATGCCTCGATTACAAAACAAATTTTTAGAAGTGGGTTTTAAAGATTATTGTTTATTTTATTATCAAACTAATGAAAACTTAGAATTTTCTTTGTCTAATATGAATGTACAAGGTAAAAATTCAGCTTTATGTGTTGCCGGCAGTGGTGATCAGGCTTTTTCCTTAGTGCAAAAAGGTATTAAAAATATTACTATGTTCGATATTAATAATTTAGCTGAATATGTATCTTTAGGTTTAAAACTAGCGATGATCAGTAAATATAATTTTCAAGAATTTAAAGCTTGTAATGAGTTATTTACTAATATTATGTCTAAGTATGATGAAGTACTAGCAAGAATTAACGATTTACTTTCTTATATGCCTCTTAAATATCGTAAATATTGGAGTGCATTAATAGATTTTACTTATAAATTATGTAAAGAAAACCATACTGATTTTAACCTTATTTATCTTTTAGCAATTGAAAGAGTAGAGAAGTCAAGTGTAGTTCCATATATCCAAAATGAAATTATCTATAATGATTTAAAATATAAACTAAAACACGCTAATATAACGTATCAATACGCTGATGGTGCCGAATTAACCCACTATTTTAAGAAGCCATTTGATATTATATATCTATCCAATATTATTGACTATTTTGGTTTTTCTTGGTTTAAATATTGGCATCAAGGAAAGTTAGAACAATACATAGATGATTTAAATAAATTACTAAATTCTAAGGGAGAAGCAATGGTTTATTATTCATTTTTACCGATAGAAAAAGAACAAATTAGATGGAGTTTAGCTCATATAAGCGAAATTGAAGATTTAGAAAAAGTTGAATTTCAAGGTCGTGATACAATTTATTTAACGAGAAAGAAATAATTTAGGGAAGTAAAATAATCTTACTTCCTTTTGCATATACTTTATTGGTGAATAATAAATGGATGATTATACTAAAATAACGCATAAAAGATATAGCGATACTGATTACAATAATGATGATAATAAAAAAATCAAATATTTTCGCAATTTAATTACTAGAATTTTACTAAGTTTTATTTTAGCTATTTCTATCTGTATATTTGTTAAGTTAAAAGAAGATAATGTCTTTTTAGTCAAAAAATATATATTTGAAGATTCACTGGAATTTACTAAACTAAACAATTGGTATCAAGACAATTTTGGTAAATTAATCCCTCAAAATAAAGAGAATACTAATTTAGTTTTTAGTAGTAGTGATATATTAAAAAATGAATATGAAACTTATGAAAATGGAGTTAAGATTACTACATCTAAAAGTAATCCTATTTCCCTTTTAAATGGGGGAATAGTGGTTTTTATTGGCGAAAAAGATAATTATGGAAATACGATTATAGTGCAAGGCAATGATGGTATTGACTATTGGTATGGTAATATTACAAATGTTAGTATAAGTCTTTACGATTATTTAGAAAAAGATACTTTAATTGGCGAAGCCAATGATGATTTTATTTATTTAGTATTACAAAAAGATGGACAGTTTATAAACTATGAAGAATATTTGGCCTAAGATTAAGATAAATAATTTTACTTATTTTTTTATTCTTATCTGTTTATTATGTGGTTATATTAAAAATATCTTTATTATTTTTCTTATTTGTTTTATTCATGAACTTGGTCATGTTTTTATGGCAAGAATATTACATTATAAAATAATTAGTATTGAAATTTTACCATTTGGTGGGTTTACTACCATTGATCAAAAAATTAATAGTAGTATTAATAAAGATTTAATGATTGCTATGGGCGGAATATTAAGTCAAGTTTTGTGCTTATTAATCGTTTATTTATTTAAAAGCAATTTTAATATTATTACATATAACTTAATAGTAGAGTATAATTTTATTTTAATTATTTTTAATTTAATTCCCATTGTTCCTCTTGATGGCAGTAAAATAGTTCATTTATTATTAGAAAGATTTTTTCCCTATAAAAAAGCATATTGGTTAAATTATTATATTTCTATAACTAGCCTAGTTTTATTTTTCATATTAAACTATCTATATAATTTAGATAACTATTTTATTATTACTTTTCTTATTTATAAATTAGTAATGTATTATAAGAATTACCCGATACTCGAAAATAGATTTCTATTAGAAAGATATATTTATGATATTGAGTATAATAGAATAAATAATCAAACTAAAAGTATTAAAGATTTACAAAAAAGTGTGTATCATTATTTTAAAGATAATAACCGTTATGTTAGTGAAAAAGAAAAAATAGGCGAATATTTCATGAGAAAGCGTTGTTAAAATTGACAAAAGCAGTGTTTTTTGTTAAAATTAAGATGTTTTGAGTCATTTCGTAAAAAACCGCACTAAAAAGGTTTAAAAAACTTATTAGTTACCTTGAGGGCGCGACTTAAATCAAATTTTATAAGGAGGTATGAAATGAAAGCAATTTTTACTACAGGTGGAAAACAATATTATGTTTCTGAAGGCGATGTTATCTATGTTGAAAAACTTGATGCTGAAGTAGGAAAAACAGTTAAATTTGATGAAGTTTTGTTTGTTGATGGTGTAGCTGGAAATCCAACAGTTGCTGGTGCTTCAGTTGAGTGTAAAGTTGAAAAACAAGGGAAAGCTAAAAAGATTGTTGTTTTTAAATATAGACCTAAAAAGAAATTCCGTAAGAAACAAGGTCATAGACAACCATATACTAAACTTGTTGTTACAAAGATTAATAAATAATTATGATTAAAATTGAAGTTAAAGATAATATTATTAATGTAAGCGGACATGCTGGTTTTAATAATAAAGGTAATGATATTGTATGTGCTAGTGTATCAAGTATTATTTATACAAGTATCAATGCTATCCTTAATATTGATAACAAATCTATTAATTACACTGATAATAAAGATTTAGTTATTGAAGTATTAAAAGATGATGATATTACTAATAAACTTATTACAAATATGCTTGATTTATTAAAAGAATTAGCAAGACAATATCCGAAAAATATAATAGTAAAGGAGAATTAGAATGTTATTTATAAAGTTAGATATCCAAAGATTTGCCCATGTTAAGGCTCAAGGTTCTACAAGAAATGGTAGAGATTCTGCTGGCCGTAGACTTGGTGCTAAAGCTAGTGATGGAGAATTAGTTACTGCTGGATCAATTTTATATCGTCAAAGAGGAACTAAGATATATCCAGGTACAAATGTTGGAATTGGCAAAGATCATACTTTATTTAGTAAGATTGATGGCGTAGTTAAATTTGAAAGACTTGGAAGAGATAAAAAGAAAGTAAGCGTTTACGAAGCATAGTAGATGCTTTTTTTATGATAAAAAAAATTCCATAAATGGAATTAATTATCGAATTTAGCATCTACATAATAGATAGGACGTCCTTCTTTGAAATATTGTTTTTCAAAATTGGTCATTATATTTTTAATTGGATATTCATCGTGATGCAAATCAAGACTTACACGTTCAAATACATACCAATACTTTGATAAACTTTCAAGTGAATAAGCAAAAAAGCCTTTATTATCAGTTTTCAAAATTATATGTTTATCCTTTTTAAAAATTTTATCATATAATTTTAGATAACTTTCATGGGTAAATCTATTTTTTTCATCTCTTCTTTTGGGCCAAGGTTCTGAGAATGTTAAATAGATTGTCGTAATTTCTTTACCAAAAATTTTATCTATATCTTTCGCATCAGCATTAATAAGTTTTAAATTCTTTAAATTAGTATTTTGTAATCTTTCAGTCGCTTTAACCATTTGTGATGCATATAATTCTAAACCGATAAAATTCTTTTGCGGATATTCTTTAGCCATATTAATTATAAAATCACCACGACCCATACCAAGTTCTAAACAAATAGGATTATTATTGCCAAATAAATCATGCCATTTATTTTTATATTTAGTAGGAGTTTTAACTAAATAAGGGCTTTTTGCAATAATTGCATCAGCATTTTTAATAACATTATATTCCATAGGATCACTTCCTCGTATATTGTATCATAAAATTATAAAATAATTAACTAAATTGCTAATGAATTTTAGTAAGATTTTAATAATTAATTTAAAAGAATAATTTACTTATTAAAATAACCATGGTATAATTTATAAAGATAATAGGAGTCAAGTGTGATGAAGAAATATATTTCGATAATTTTATTATGTTGTATTTTTATTCCTAAAATGGCTTTGGCGAAGGTTTATTCTTGTAGTAATGCTCAAATAGAGATTGAAAAAGATGAAATAAGCCTTGGCGAGGCTACATTAATAAATATTAAATCATCTAACTCTTATAATGTAACTTATACCCCTAGTGTGGAAGGCTATCTTAGTATTAACTCGGGAATTATTCGGGGTGAAAAAGATGGCAAAGTTAATTTAAATGTCCATTTAGAATTTTTAAATAACTTAACTGGTGATAATGAATGTTCAGTGAGTATTCCTATAACTGTATTATCAAATGATGCAACTTTAAAGTCTTTAAATATTGCTGGTACTGATTTAGCTAGTAGATTTCGTTCTAATATTTATGATTATGAAGTAAATGTTCCTTATAGCATTGAAAGTGTTAATATAAATGGCGAAGCAAATAGTGAAAAATCTCAAGTTACTGGTTTTACCGAAAGTTATCTTAATATTGGAGAAAATGAATATAAAGTAGTAGTTAAAGCTGAGAATGGCATGGAAGCAACTTATAATATTAAAGTAATAAGAGGAACACCGAATAACGATGCTTATTTAAAGGATCTAATTGTTGAAGGTTTTGTCTTAACACCAAAATTTAATAAAGATACTTTAAAATATACTTTAGAAGTCGGGAAAGATATTGAAACTATTAATGTTAAAGGCATTCCAAGTAATAGCTTAACAAAAGTAAATGGTACAGGAACATTTACTTTGAATACTGGTAAAAATACATTTTTTATTTATACTTCAGCCGAAGATAATAGCTCGATGAAATATGAACTAGAAGTTGTTAAAAAGACTGGTAGTAGTAGGTTAAAAGATTTAAAAATTAATGGGTTTAATTTAGATACGGAATTTAATAGTGATAAATTTATTTATTACTTAAGTACAGAAGAAAATATTAATAAGTTAGATATTGAAGCAGTGGGTGAAGATGAAAATGATGAAGTAACATTTATTGGCAATGATAAATTAAAAAATGGATTAAATGATATATATGTTAAAGTTACGAATAAGGATAAAACCACTACAACATATAGAATAGTAGTAGAAAAAATTAAAACTAATAATATGGGAAATAATATCTTATTAATTATTTTATTTATAATGTTTGTTTTAGCGGTAATTACAATGGTTACATTACTAGCAATATTTATAAATAATAATTATGTAAAGAGATATAAATTAAAGAAAGTAAATAAAAAGGTGAGGTAAGATGTTTGGAAAAATACTTTATATAAGTGATAATATTGCTCATGTTGAAAATAAAATGAGTAGAGATGTAGTTGCAGATTTAATGAACGTACACGTTATATTTGAAGCTCCAAATCAAAGAATTTTAGGGGAAGTTATTGAACTTAATGATGATATTATTAAGATTAGATTTTTAGGTGAATATCAAGGAAAAAGATATTTAAATGGTGTTCTTAGAAAACCACTTTTAAGTTCAACCATTAGAGTAATTAATGGTGAAGAACTAATGGAATTAGTTGGAACCTATAATGATAAAACATTTATTTTAGGTGACTCAGCAATCTATAAAAACTTTAAAGTTTGTCCATCAATTAATGATTTATTCTCTAACCATTTAGCTATATTTGGTAACAGTGGTTCTGGTAAATCTTGTGGAGTAGCCAGAATTGTCCAAAATGTATTTAGTAATAATGCCATGAATCCAATTAATGCTAATCTATTCATTTTTGATGCCTATGGCGAATATAAAAATGCTTTTCGCTCTCTTAATGCCATGAACCCTAATTACAATTATAAGTTTATAACAACTAACCCAACTGACGAAGATGATGAACTATTAGATATTCCTATTCATTTACTTAATTTAGATGACTGGGCTTTATTATTACAAGCTGCTAATCACTCTCAACTTCCTATCATTGAAACAACTATTAGACTTGCTAAAATATTTAGCCAAGAAAATGAAGAGTCAAGAAAACTAAAAAACCATTTAATAGCGAAAGCCTTACTAGCCATTCTATTTAGTAATGAAACAACTGCTAATAAAAAGAATGAAATATTTACAGTCATTGAAGTATGTAATACGCCCGAATTTAATTTTGATACAGTTATCCCTGGTGTTGGATATACAAGAATATTTAGTGAATGTTTTGAAATTGATTCTCATGGTAATTTTGGTGAAAGTGTTTTAATTACTGAATATATTTTAAAACATATTTTAGATGATAATGTTGTCTTTAATGAACCACCTGAAGCTTATTATACTTTAGATGATTTTGCTAAAGCTATGGAATTTACTTTAATTAGTGAAGGTTTCCAAAATAATGAAAACTTATATGGTGACTCAATCATTTTAAAAGTAAGACTTAATACTTTAATGCAAAGTAAAGTTGGTAAATATTTTACTGGTGAAAAATTCTATAAAACAAGCGAATATATTAATAAATTAATAATGAAAAAAGATCATAAAGCTCAAATCATTAATATTAACTTAGAAGATATTGATGATGTTTATGCAAAGGTTATCGTTAAAATCTTCTGCCGGATTCTTTTTGAATATTCTAAAGCTTTAGAGAAAAGAGCAAGTATGCCTTTCCATTTATTCTTAGAAGAAGCCCATAGATATATCCAAAAAGATAGTGATACTTTCTTAATCGGTTATAATATTTTTGACCGTATTGCAAAAGAGGGTCGTAAATATGGAGTAATTTTAGATATTATTAGTCAAAGACCAGTTGAAATAAGTGATACTGTTATTGCTCAATGTTCTAACTTCTTAATATTTAAAATGACCCACCCATTAGATATCAAATATATTGAAGAAATGTTACCTAATATCTCAAGTGATATCGTTGAAAAGCAAAAAGTTTTACAACCAGGTACTTGTGTTGGTTTTGGTGGAGCCTTTAAAATTCCAATGATAGTTAAACTAGAAATGCCAAACCCAATGCCATATTCTTCTAACTGTGATGTTTCTACTTGCTGGCGTTAAAATGTATTGAAAAATACATTTTTTTATTGTAATATTTTCATATGAAGGAAGGAAGATATATGGGCTTAGAATTAACCAATGTATCTAAATCATTTGGTAGTAAAAAAGTAGTAGATAATATCAATTTATCATTAAGTAAACCCGGTGTATTTGGTCTTTTAGGTACAAATGGTGCTGGTAAAACCACTACAATAAGAATGATTTTAGGTATTTTAAAAAAAGATAGTGGTTCAATATTATGGAACGGAGAAAAAGTTAGTAGAGAAACTGTTAACTTTGGTTATCTACCAGAAGAAAGAGGTATTTACCCTAAAACTAAAGTGTATGATCAATTAATGTATTTTGCTAAATTAAAAGGGATGCCTAAAGATGAGGCTGATGCCGAAATTAAAAAGTGGGCTAAGAAATTAAAAGTAACGGAATACTTAAATATGACTGCTGAAAAATTATCTAAAGGAAATCAACAAAAGATTCAATTTATGACTGCGATTATTCATGAACCAGAATTAATCGTTTTAGATGAACCTTTTAGTGGCTTAGATCCTGTTAATACCGAAATACTTAAAAATATTATAATTGAACTAGTTAAAAAGGGAAAATATATTATTATGTCTGCGCATCAAATGGCTACCATTGAAGAATTTTGTAGCGATATTTTAATATTAAATAAAGGGAAAACAGTTTTACAAGGTAACTTAAAAACTATTAAGAGTAAATATAACGCAAATAGAGTAGTTATAGAAACTATGGATGATATAGATAAATATATTACTAAATTAAAATTAGAAATTGAAAATGTTGTTGATAATAAATATACCATTAAAATAGATAATGAAGATATTGCTTATAAGTTATTAAACAATTTAGTTAAAGATGAAGTTAAAGTATTAAAGTTTGAAATTATGAAACCTACTTTAAATGACATATTTATAGAATGTGTGGGTGAAAAAGATGAATAGTTTATTTACTGTTATTAGTTATACAATGAAAGATATGTTGAAAAGAAAATCTTTCATTATATCTACTATAATTATTTTATTATTAATTGTTGTTGGTTTTAATATTCCTAATATCATTAGTAGTTTTGGTGGTGATGATTACAAAGAAAAATTACTAATTGTCGATAGTGAGAATATTTTTGAAGGCAATTTAAACATGCTAAATGAATTAAATTTAGGTTATGAAGTAAGTGTCCAAAATATAGAAAAAGATGCAATAAAAGATAAAATAGAAAATGAAGATATCGATTCAGCCATTATTTTAGAAAAAGTAGATAATAATATTAAAATGAATTATATTGTCGAAGATGCTTCTATGTTTAGTGAAATTCCCCAAGACTTAGTAAATGCTATTAGTACTATTTATACAAATATTCAAATTAATAAATTACATTTAACTGAAGAAGAAATAGCAAGTATAACTCCTAGTTTTGAATTTAATATTGAACAAATAAAAGAACAAGCAGAAGGTAATGTCTTTGTTATTATGATTTTATCAATATTCTTATTCTATGCAATTTATTTCTGTGCCTATCAAGTATCAAGTTCTATTACAATAGAAAAAACTTCAAAAATAATTGAAACACTAGTAACATCTACTAGTCCTAAGACTATTGTTTTAGGTAAAACTATTGGTATAGGCATCGTTGGATTATTACAATTAATTTTAATTATTGGTGTATCTTTATTAAGTGCTAATTTATTTTTAGATCATGAATTAATTAATTTAGTTTTAGATACATCTAATATAACATTGTATTTAGGTATAATTACTATTATATACTTTATTTTAGGTTACTTTACATTTGCTCTTTTATATGCTTTAACTGGATCAACAGTTAGTAAACCAGAAGATATTCAATCTGCTAACTCACCAATTGCTTTAGTTGCAGTAGCTAGTTTCTATTTATCTTATTTTACTATGATGAATCCTACGAGTAATTTAAATACTTTTGCTTCAATGTTCCCATTATCATCACCATTTTGTATGCCATTTAGAGTTATGATGGGGCTTGCTTCTCTTAAAGATGTTTTAATATCAATTGTCTTATTATTAGTAACTATCTTAATTATTGCTAAAGTAACTATCAAAATATATTCAAATGCTATTATAAATTATGGTACTAAATTAAGTATTAAAGATATTATTAATATGTATAAGAGTAAATAGTGTCAAGTTGGTGAATTGGAAAAGTAAATGCAACCAGCAAATCAAGTAAATAAAATGGAAAAGTAAAAGCAATTTAAAATTGGTA
>CANQZN010000005.1 GCA_947628365.1 uncultured Bacilli bacterium
ACCATTATCTTCTAAAAACTTAGCTTGGGCTCTTTGGCTTTCTGTAGCAGTTTGCTGATATTCATTTCCCCAGTGCATTGCGACAATTAACACATCAACTTTATCTCTAACTGCTTCAATGTCGGCTTTAACTTTTTCTTCGTCAAATAAATTAACAATATAAGGTTCTTTAGCTATTGCACTAGCACCTAGACCATTTGTTCCAACTGGTGTATATGAAAGCATTGTATAAGTAATACCATTTGCTTCCATTATTGGATAAGTATTTCTTTTTTCTTCGCTTGAAGCCATACCTGTTGCTAAAATACCTGTCTTACTTTCCCACCAAGCAGCACTAATTTTAGCTCCACTTGCACCTCTATCCATAGAGTGGTTAGTAGCTAGGGATACTAAATTAAAACCAATATCTATCATGTTTTGACCAAAAGCACTTGGAGTATTAAATATAGGATAGCTACTAGGAGTACCAGTACTATCAAAAACAGTTTCTTGATTGTAATATTTAATATCATAATCTTTTATTTTATCTTTTGTGTATGTTAACATCTCACTAAAATCATAAGTACCAGTATCTTTATTATAAGCAGCATTATATATAGGACTATGAATTAGGCCATCACCTGTCGCAATGAGAGATGCTTCATAGGTTTTGATTGGATCTTCAGGAGTAAATATATTATCAAAAGGATTTTTTGCACTATGCGTATCATTGTTTTTAAATATAAATTGAAAACCTAAAAAACCAACTAAAATTAGGGCTAAAACAAAGAAGAGAGCTAAATTTCTTTTAACTTTTTTCTTTAGCTTTGCCATTATTTTAACACCTCATAAACTTCTTCTACATTTTTTTCAGCTCTTAAGCCATGATTAGGAAGTAAATGCATATGATAATGTTTAATTTTTTGGGCATTACCATAATTAACACAAACACTTAATTCTTTCGCATTTAATCTATCCATTATATGATTAATATATTTTTTAGCAATTTTATTAATATGTAATACTAAATCATCTGGTAAATCCATTAAAGTATCATAATGTTCTTTCGGAATTATCAAAGTATGTCCATCTACATTAGGATAAGCATCCATTATAACTATAACTTTATCATCTTCATATAGTTTATAACTAGGAACTTCTCCTTTAATTATTTTACAAAATAAACACTCCATTAAAATCACCACTAATATTATAGCACATAGGCTTAAAAAAACCTAATTTCGTTTATAATTTTGTGTAAAAATGTCAAATTAATATTTTAAATTCTTTAGTTTATTTTTATTAATTTCACTTATTCTAAATGACTCTAATCCTTTTTGCATAGCTTTATTAAATGTCCATTTTTCAATATTTTCTTTATTTTGAGATAAAAATTCAAAAGTTTTATCAAAATATTTTACTAGGGCAACAGAATAACACCAACTAATAGCCATTTTGACATAATAATAAGAACTCTTAATACTAAGTAAATAATTTAAAACCATCTCTAAATAAGTATCATTAATATAATAATTTAAAAGAATAACAATAATAAATCTTTGATAATATTCTTGGCTTTTATTTTTGATACTCCATAAATATTTTAAAAATTTTTCTTCATTATTTTTAATAAATTTAAGTTCACTACAAAATATATCACAGATAGCCCAATTATCTATTTTAGGTAAAAAGTGGTTAATCAAATTAATTTTTTCTTCATAAGTAGTATGACATTTACCTATAATTAATCCTTGTAATAAAACTGTTTCAAAATAATCATCACTTAAATTATTTAGAATTTCTTGATATTCATATTCTTTAAGTAAATTACTAGCTATTTTTCTTAAAATAGGAACTTTAACACCTAAAATTTCATAATTAGTGTTGCATATTTTACTTTGAAATTTTTGATAATTTAAATTTCTATTTATTTTTAAAGTATTTACAATATCCATAATAACCTCTAATCCCATTATAATATAAGTGTATTTATTTTAAAATAAATAATTGTGTACTCATTTTGCCCAAATTAGCATAGATTAAATTAGGGAGTGATAAATTTGTCTAATTTTAGAGAAATTGTAACCAAAGCGGTTATTGGAAAAGCCAAAAAGACAAGTGGTAATAAATTTTCAATGGAAACAGAAGAAAAACCAGATACAGTATTAGGTTGTTGGGTAATAAATAACACATTTAATGGTACTAATAATAATGGTAGTGTTCAAATTAATGGATCATTTGATGTTAATGTTTGGTATTCTTATGATAATGATACTAAAACAGCAGTTAGTACTCAAAGATTTAATTATTCTGATAAAATGAATGTACCTTTAAAAAATGATACAGTTTTAGATAATAATTCAGAAATTATAGTTCGTAGTTTAAAACAACCAACAGTTACGGATGTTAATTTACAAAATGGTGTAGTTAATTTAAATATCGAAAAAGAATTAGGAGTAGAAATTGTTGGCAATACTAAAGTTAAAATAATGGTTGAAGATGATGAAGAAGATTATGAAGAATTAATTGATGATGAATTAAATCAAGAAATAGATAATGTTAATGAAAATTATTTAGAAACAGAAGAAGTTAAAGAAGAAAAATAGTCAACATTTTTTTGTTGACATGTAACTTATGGTAATGATATACTAGTTGTAGTTGAAAAGGAGGCATTATAATGGCAGTAAAATTAAGATTAAAAAGAATGGGCGCTAAACAAAAACCATTTTATCGTATTGTCGCAGCTGACTCTCGTTTTCCAAGAGATGGTCGTTTCATAGAAGTTGTAGGAACTTATGATCCTATTAAAGGTGCTGACAAAGTTACAATTGATGAAGAAAAAACAATCGCATGGTTAAATAAAGGTGCTCAACCTACAGATACTGTAAAAAATATTTTATCTAATGCAGGTATAATTAAAAAATTTAATGATGCAAAAAATAAAAAGAATTAGGAGTTTTTATGAACGTAGTAGAATTTGCTGAATATTTAGTAAAAAGTATAGTATTAGAACCGGATTTAGTAAAAGTATCCGAATTTACAGCAGATGAAGATATTACTATCTTAGAAATACTTGTTCCTGAATCAGAAATGGGTAGAGTAATTGGTAAAGGCGGTAAAATGAGCCAATCAATTAGAACTTTAATCCAAGCTTTTGCAGCAGTAAACAAAATGTCAAAAGTAAAAATTAATATTGATTCATTTTAAGAAATAGTCTCTATTTCTTTTTTTGCGGAAAAAATTGTTGGAAGTTAACAACATTTTTCTTTTTGAGCCTTGACACCGGGGGGGGGGTAATATATAATTATCTTATAAAATAAAGGAATGATATTTTATGAGAATAATTAACAAGAAATATTTATTAATAATAATTTTGGTAGGAGTAATAATAACCGGTATCATAATATTTAAACCAAAAGAAAATATTAAACTTGATAATGTAATATCAAAACAAAAAGTAAATAATAAAACATTTGCTATGTATACTGAAACAGATAATGGATATGAAGAATATAAAGATAATAAATTTCCAGAAGGATATGTCTTAAATACAAATGAAAGTAAATGTATAGATAATAATGGAAAAGAAGTAGATAATATATTAAGTTTTAATAATGGAGAAGTGACTATAACAAGTGGAAAAACAACTTATTGTTATTTATATTTTGATAAGAGTTTAGGACTTGAAATAAAAGAAAAAGAACCCAAAGGGTTAAGTTTAGATAAAGAACGAGGAGCAATGTATCGATTTCAAGGTCAAGCGAGAGATGCAGAAGGAAATGAACTAGTAGATAATTATATATGTTTTGGAACAAGTGACAAAGATACATGTGTAAAAGATACAGATCATTATATGTATAGAATAATAGGAATAGAAACATCTACAGGAAGAGTAAAAGTAATAAAAAAAGAGGCATTAAATAACACAGTAAATTGGTGGGATGATTATGATCATGATAAAACATTCCCAGAAAGTAAAATATATGAAGCAATAAGTGGAGATAAATTTTTAACCAATAAAGACTATATTCCACTAGGTTGGGAAGAAAAAATATCAACTAATACATGGATGTATGGAGATATGTTGAGCAACGATGTATTAGGAGCACGACAAACAGGAGAGGGTTTATATCAAACGGAAACCGGAAAGAAAGCAACAAAATGGTATAATTACGCAACGAAAGAAACGCCAGGTGCAATACAAGCAACAGTAGGATATGAGTCCTCACCATATAAAGGACAAACAGTATATTATACAGACGGAAAAGGAAAATGGACAAAGTCATTTGATTCAAAGGTAAGTTTAATGTATCTACACGATTATCATTATTCAGTAAGTGATACAGCAAATTGTCAAATTACTGCAGGACAATATGCGGAGTGTAAAACAGGCTGGATGCATTTAAGTAATAATGATTCAGGTCTTACTGGTGAAGGTGTTCATGAATGGTCGATGTCACGGTATGGTTGGGATACTTTTTATGGCTTTTTTCATGGTCTTGGAATAAGTATCTATGGTTATACTAGTAACGGTATCTTGATGAGCTATTTTTCTATTCGCCCTGTATTTTATATAAACGCCTCAGAAAAATTATTAAGTGGAACCGGAACGATAACAGATCCTTTTATGATAAAAGAATAAAAATTGGTAAGAAATTATCAATTTTTTAATGTACATGACAAAAAGTGACAAAATAATAATAAATTGTAAAGTAGAATACAGCCTCATGAAGGAGATAATTGCATGACAAAAGAAAAAGTATTACTAAAAGATAAGGTAGCAAAAAAATTATTTACAAGTGGAACTGAGGCATCAAAAGAATATGTCTTAAGTATAATAAGTGAGGTTATAAAAATACCAAAGAAAAAACTAAAAGAAGATTTTGAGTTAATATATCCACAAATAAATACGAATAAAAATTATATTGAAAGTGAAGTAGATATCGCATATGAAAATAAAGATAACTATTTTTCTATAGAAATAAATTATAATAAATATAAGGAAGTAACCAATAAGAATTTTAGTTATATGTGCCAATTATATTTAAGACAAATAAAACATAAAAAAGATTATAGTAATATAAAACAAATATGGCAAATAAATGTCAATAATTATGATTATTATGAAGAAAATAGATTTGTATATGTAAGTGAAATGATGGATACGAAAAGTCATAAATCAAGAAATATAGGGATGCATGTAGTAGATATCAATCTAGACTACCTAGAAGAAAAAGAGTATAATGAAATAGAGAAGGGGGATATACTAGAGAAGTTATTATATATATTTGTATGTGATAATGAAGAAGAGTTAGATAGTATATATAAAGGGGATAAATTAATGGAAGAGATAAGAAAAGAAGTAAAGAGATTTGATCAACCTGGAGATGAGGTATTATATTACGATAAAGAGGCCTTAGACAGAAGAGCAATGATTTGGGAAACCAAAATGAGAGATGCTAGGAGAATGTTTGAAAAAGGCTATCCTTTGGAAGAAGTAATGGATATAACCAATTTAGATGAAGACGAACTTTTAGAATTAAAAGAAAAAGTTGAAAAAGAAAAGAATAAAGGAGAATAACTTAATGAAAAAAAGTAATAAAGATCAAGAGAGTATTAATAAAAAAATATCATTAGTATTAACAGGTATAATTATTTTCTTGCTTGGTATTATTTTAGGCTTGTTAATAAGAGGAAAAACAATTGAAAAATTGAAAAATAAAGAAGAAGAGAATAATGAAAAAGTAGTTAACATATATGATATAGAGCCAATAGTTAAAGATTATATGACTGTCAAAAATCGTAAAGTTTACTTATATAATACCAATGAAGTTATATTAAAAAATGAAGGAGAAAATATAACTTTTAAAGAATATATTAATAAATATCAAGATTTAGATAAAGTAATGGATAATTTAAAAGATTCTTTAAATGTTGTTAATGCTTTAGAAGATGGTGGTACTACTATTTATGAAACAAAAGATAATAATAAAGTTTTTGATAAAAAATTAACTATCATTAAATGTCAAACTACTGATGGTAATAAAGACTTATATATTGGTGAATATATGAATACTTTAACGGCTTTTGAAAATGGAGCATGTGGTAAAAATTATTTTAATGACAAAGAATTTTCAAGAGTATATACCATAAAAAATATTAAAGAAGTTAAAGTAGATAGTGAAAATAATAAGTATTATTTAGAAATAACGGTTGATGATGGTAATAAAAGTACAACTATTAATCGTGTTATGAATAAAGAAAGTAGAGATATTTTAAAAGAAAATAAAAAATATGCTTTTTACTTTACAAATAAATATGGTGAATTATTAAAAGAAGATATGGAAGAAATATTTAATAAGGCAACTCTTACTGGTGTTGCTCCAAGTGAATAACTATATTTTTGTGAAAAATTAATGAAATTAGCACTCGGGACTTGCAATTGCTAAAAATAGTGCTATAATTATAGTTGTAAAGGGAATATAAAACAAACTTTACGGGTATTATAATTGTATATTGATAAGAAAGGAAATGATTAATATGATGATGATACCAAGAAGAAGAGATAGTTTTGATTTATGGGAGGAATTATTTAAAGATCCATTCTTTACAACTAATGAAAGTAAAGTAATGCGTACAGATATCAAAGAGGGTAAAAATAATTATGATATTATAATTGATTTACCCGGATATGAAAAAGAAGATATCAAAATTGATATCGATAATGGGTATTTAAATATAACTGCCACTATGAATAATGAACATGAAGAAAAAGATGACAGCAAATTTGTAAGAAGAGAAAGATATTTTGGTGAGTGCTCTCGTAGTTTCTATGTTGGTGATGAAATTGAGAGTGAAGATGTTAAAGCTTCATTTAAAAATGGAACATTAAAACTAGAAATACCTAAAAAAGAAGAAAAGAAGAGTATTCCTGAAAAGAAATATATCGATATAGATTAAAATTAAAAAGAACATATAGTGTAAAATGCTATATGTTTTTTTATAGACTATTTTTATTTTTAATAAATTCTCTTAATATTTTAGTTAAAGCTCTTTTTTCAATTCTTGAAACATAACTACGAGATATACCCATTTCATCAGCAATTTCTTTTTGCGTTAAATCTTTTTCGTTATTTAGTCCATATCTTTTAATAATTATTTCTCTTTCTCTTTTATTTAATTTCTGCATATATTTTTTTAATAAAGCAATATTATCTTTAATTTGTAAGGTATCTAAGATATCTTCTTTTTTATCTTCTAACATATCTGCTAAATTAATTTCATTTCCTTCTTTATCATAACCAATGGAATCATTTAAAGAGATAGTAAATTGATTTTTCTTATTGCTTCTGTAAAACATTAGAATTTCATTTTGAATACATCTTGCGGCATAAGTTGTTATTTTAACGGTTGGTGTTTTTTTATAAGTATCAATTCCTTTAATTAACCCAATCGTACCTATAGAAATTAAATCATCCGTATCAGTACTTTTATTATCAAACTTTTTAACAATATGCGCGACTAATCTTAAATTATGCTCAATCAAAATACTTCTGGCTTCAGTATCTCCTTGTAACATTTTATCAACATATTTATCTTCTTCTTCACTAGTTAAAGGTGGAGGGAAGACATTATTACCATAGCTTCCAGTAAAAAAAATCATACTTTTTACCATAGCAATTAAATTTAAAAACATAAAATACACCCTTGATAAACTATATGAGTATTTATGAAAAATTTGCCAAAGAAAAAGAGCTAAGTCGCTCCCTATTTAGATTTAAGACAAGTTTCAATCATACTAACGACAACATTATTAAAAGAGGTATTGTTTTCTTTAGCGATTTTTTCAATTTCTTTGATATATTTCTCTTTTATATAAAGAGTTTTATATGTCGCTGGTACTTTGTTCTTTGTCTTCAATGGAACAAAACTCACCTCATGACCACTCCTTTATAAAATTTTATTATAATAAATAATTAAATGATAAGTTAGAAATTTCTAATATACTTATTTAATAAAAAAATTTTCTTTCAAATATGGTACTTTTTAGATATAATAGGTTTAGGTGGTAGTATGAAAAAAGTTGTATTAGTTGATGGTAATAATTTATTATTTCGTTCTTATTACGCAACAGCTTATACAGGAACAATAATGCGTAATAGCAAGGGGTTTCCTACTAATGCTTTATATGGCTTTGTAGGTATGATTAATAAAATTATTACAGAAGAAAATCCAGAATATATGGTTGTCGCATTTGATATTGGTAAAAATTTTCGTAAACAAAAATATGACTTTTATAAAGAAGGGAGAAATGCAACTCCAGATGATTTAAAAGTCCAAATGCCTATAGCAAGAGAAATTTTAAAGGCTATGGGAATTACTTATCTAGAACTTGCTCCTTATGAAGCTGATGATATTATTGGTACAGTTGCCAAATCCGCTGAAGAAAATCCAGAATTTTATTCTCTAATTGTTTCAAGTGATAAAGATTTATTACAACTTATTAGTTTTGAAACAGAAATTAAATTATTAAAACAATCTGGTTTTATTAGATATAATGAAGAATCTTTTAAAAAAGATTATGGTATTGAACCAATCAGAATTATTGATTTAAAATCTTTAATGGGTGATTCATCTGATAATATTCCGGGAGTTAAAGGTATTGGGGAAAAAACTGCCTTAAAGTTATTACAAGAATATAAGTCTTTAGATGGTATTTATGAAAATATTGAAAGTATTACGGGTAAAACTAAAGAAAAATTATTAACTGATAAAGATAATGCTTATATGAGTTATGAACTTGCGACTATATATAGAGAAGTGCCAATTGATATTGATTTTAATGCTTTTAAATATAATGGCCCTAATGTTATTGAACTTAAGAAAATATATGAAGAATTAGAATTTTATTCCATGCTTAAAAATATAGTTGTCAAAAAAGAAGTTAAAGAAGAAATGAAATTTACCACTATTAATAATTTAGAAGATCTTATTTTAAGTGATAAAGTATCTTTTTACTTAGAAGTAGATGATATTAATTATCATAAAGGTAATATTTTAGGGCTAGGTATAACTACTAATGAGAGTACTTATTTTATTCCAAGTAATTTAGTTAAAGATGCTGTGAAACTATTACAAGATAAAGAATTAATAACTTATGATTTAAAGAAAAGTTTAGTGGTAGTATCTAGTGATATTAAATGTCAATTTGATTTAATGGTGGCTTCCTATTTAGTTGATTATCCAGCAAGTGATGATATTTCAAAACTTATGAATAGTTTTAATGAAGAGTGTATAAGCTTTGAAGATTTTAAGAAAAATGGATTTAAAGATGCGCCTCAAGTTATAGCTAAGAAAAGTAAATTTATTTATGATTACTCTGAAAAAATTAAAGAACTAGTTAATGCCGAAAATCAAACAGAAATCTTAAATAAAATTGAAATGCCACTTATTTATGTTCTAGCAGATATGGAAAAAAGCGGGTTTAAGTTTGAAAGTAGTGCCCTTGATGAAATGCGGGAAGAGGTAAAACGCAAAATTGATTTAGTAACTCAAGAAATTCATGATTTAAGTGGTGAAAACTTTAATGTCGCAAGTCCTAAACAATTAGGTATTGTCTTATTTGAAAAAATGGACATTGGTAAAAGTAAAAAAATCAATAGAGGTTATAAAACAGATATTAAAACTCTACAAAAATATGTTGATAAACATCCAATTGTCAACAAAGTGCTTGAATATCGTAATCTATCAAAACTTTATAGTACTTACTTAGAGGGCTTACAAGAATATGTTTTAGAAGATGGTAAAATTCATACTATTTTTAATCAAACATTAACAAGAACCGGGCGTCTATCTTCCATGGAACCTAATTTACAAAATATTCCTGCTAGAGAAGAATATGGAAAAAAGGTAAGACTAGCATTTGTTCCAACAAAAGATTTAATTCTAAGTGCTGATTATTCGCAAATTGAACTAAGAATTTTAGCTCATATTTCTGATTGCAAAGAACTGATTGAAGCATTTGTTAATGATCAAGATATTCATACTAAAGTAGCTGCGGATATTCATGGTATCAAAGAAAGTGAAGTAACTAAGAATATGCGTAGTATGGCTAAAGCAGTTATTTTTGGTATAGTCTATGGTATCAGTGGTTTTGGTTTAGGAGAAAACTTACATATTTCGAGAACTGAAGCCAATAAATTTATCGAAAAATATTATGAACTATATCCAGGGGTTAAAAATTATATGGATGAAATAGTTAAAAAGGCATATGATACCGGTGAAGTTAAAACAATGTTTGGTAGAGTAAGAAAGATTACAGAATTAAAAGATACTAATTATCATACTAGAGCAATGGGCGAAAGGATGGCTTTAAATACGCCAATTCAAGGTACTAGTGCTGATATCATGAAAATGGCGATGATTGAAGTTTATAATAAAATTAAAGAAAATAATTTAGAAAGTAAAATGATTTTACAAGTTCATGATGAAATAATTATTGACGCCAAAAAAGAAGAAGTTGATATTTTAAAGAAAATAGTTAAAGAAGCTATGGAAAATGTCGTTAAATTAAAAGTACCTCTAAAAATTGAAATAAATTTAGGTATTAATTGGTATGATGCTAAGTAGTTATGCTTAATTTTCTTGAAAAATAACTATTTATATAATAAAATATCTTTAGGTGATGGAAAATGTTAAAAGAATTTAAAGAATTTATTTCAAGAGGAAATGTAGTTGATCTTGCTGTTGGTGTTATCATTGGTGCAGCATTTGGAAATATTGTTACTAGTTTAGTTAATAATATTTTTACTCCTTTAATTGGTATTATTTTAGGAGGACATGATTTTTCTAGTTTAGCTATAACTATTAAAGATGCTCAAATTATGTATGGGGCTTTTATCCAATCTGTAATTGACTTCTTAATTAATGCAGTATGTTTATTTATTATTGTTAAAGTAGTTAATAATTTAAATAATAATCTTCATAAACTAGGTAAAAAAGGTAAAGAAGAAGCAAAAGAAGAAGAAAAAACCGAAGTAGTAGAAGAAGTTAAAGATCAAAATACTATTCTTTTAGAAGAGATAAGAGATTTATTAAAAAAAGACGTTAAAAAAAGTAATAAATAGTAATTAGAAAGAGGAAAAAATAATGTTAGCGAATATTTTATATTTATTAGGTGGTTTAGTAGTTGGTGTTATTCTAGGCTTTTTAATATCGAGATTTGTTACGAAAAAGTATATGGCTAAGAATCCCCCAATTAATGAAAAAATGATTGAGGCTATGATGAGTAGTATGGGTAGAAAACCTAGTCAAAAACAAGTAAATCAAGTTATGCGTGAAATGAATAGATATAGATAAAAAGTATATAATAAAAAAGTAAATTGATGATGAAAGATTAGTAGCAAATATTAATTTAGATAGAGAGTTAGTGGTTGGTGGAAACTAATTAAATTGTGTTTGTAAATCTCCTTTCGGAAAGTATTTAAAAAATACCGGGTGTCTTCGTTATTAGACAATTAGTATATATAGGATGGTACCGCAGAATTGCTCCTTGGTTAGCACTTTTGCGGTTTTATTTTTTAGGAGGATAAAATGATAGATATTAAATTAATAAGAGAAAATAGAGAAATAGTTAAAGAAAATATTAAAAAGAAATTTCAAGATGAAAAATTACCTTTAGTTGATGAAGTTTATGAACTTGATATTAAATATAGAGAATATAAAACTAAAGTAGATAATTTAAAGGCCGAGAAGAATAATTTAAGTGAACAAATTGGCACTTTAATGCGAGATAAAAAAATAGATGAAGCTAATCTAGTTAAAACTAAAGTAGCGGATATAGTTAAAGAAATACCAGAATTAGAACAAAAAGAAGCAGAATTAGAAGAAAAGATAAAGAAAATAATGCTTGTTATTCCAAATATAATTGATGAAAGTGTACCAATCGGTAAAGATGATAGTGAAAATGTGGAAATTGAAAAATTTGGAGAGCCTATAGTACCGAGTTATGAAATTCCTTATCATGCTGATATTTGTGAGGCACTTGATGGCTTAGATAAAGAAAGTGCTGGCAGAACTAGTGGTGAAGGATTTTATTATTTAAAAGGAGATATAGCTCGTCTTCATAGTGCAATGCTTACTTATGCTCGTGATTTTATGATTGATAAAGGTTTTACTTATTTTGTTCCTCCATTTATGATTAGAAGTGATGTTGTTACTGGTGTTATGTCATTTAAAGAAATGGAAGCAATGATGTATAAAATTGAGGGGGAAGATTTATACTTAATTGGTACATCTGAACACTCAATGGTTGGTAGATTTATTAATCAAATTGTAAAAGAAGAAAGTTTACCAATAACTTTAACTAGTTATTCTCCTTGTTTCCGTAAAGAAGGCGGTTCTCATGGCTTAGAAGAAAGAGGATTATATCGTGTTCATCAATTTGAAAAACAAGAAATGGTTGTTTTATGTAAAATGGAAGATGGTATGGACTGGTATAATAAAATGTGGAAATATACCGTTGATTTCTTTAGAAGTTTAGATATACCTGTTCGTACTTTAGAGTGTTGTAGTGGTGATCTTGCTGATTTAAAAGTTAAGTCATGTGATGTTGAAGCTTGGAGTCCAAGACAACAAAAATATTTTGAAGTTGGTAGTTGTTCTATTTTAGGTGATGCTCAAGCAAGAAGACTTTCAATTAGATATAAAAGTAAAGATGGTAATAAATATTTATGCAGTCTAAATAATACAGTAGTAGCATCTCCAAGAGGCCTAATTGCTTTAATTGAAAATAATTATCAAGAAGATGGTTCAATAAAAATTCCAAAAGCCTTACAACCTTATATGGGCGGAAAAGAAAAAATAGAGAAGAAATAAAAAATAAAAGAAGTATGGAATTCTTTAAAATAAATTAAGAATTAATGCTTCTTTTTCTATTTACTAATAAAAGAAAATCAAAAAAAGTTTTTCCAGTCAAACCAAAAAACTTGCAAAAACGCAAAGTTTTTCCAATTCAACCAAAAAACTTTATATTTTAGAAATTTTATTGTATAATATTATTTGAGGTGAAAAATTATGTTAAAAAGAACTTATTATTTAAATAAAATTAAAGATTTTTATCATGTTAACTCACTAATAAAAATTTTGTGTGGTTTAAGAAGAAGTGGTAAATCTGTAATATTGCAACAAATAATAGAGGAGATTAAAGAAAGTGGAGTTAAAGAAGATCATATAATATACATTAATTTTGAATCACTTGATTATGCTAATATCACAGATGCAATAGAGTTAAATAATTATATTAAAAGTTTAGCAAAAGATAAAAATACTTATTACATATTTTTAGATGAAATTCAAAAAGTAAAAGATTTTGAAAAAGCTATTAATTCTTTAAGAATTACAAATCAATTTAGTATTTTTATTACTGGCTCAAATAGTAAAATGACATTTTTAGAATTATCAACTGATTTATCTGGTAGATATGTAAGTTTTAGAATTAATCCATTATCATTTAAAGAAACTGTAGAAATAACTAATACTAAACCAGAAAATTATTTTGATTTATTATTAGATATATTTGAATGGGGAACTTTACCTCAAAGGTTTACTTTTGAAAATGATGACTCCAAGGAAAATTATATTAGAGATGTTTATGACTCAATACTTCTTAAAGATGTTGTAGAAAGACTTGGCATATCTGACGTTACTTCGTTTAATAAAATACTACAATATGTTTTAGAAACCGAAACAAGAGAGTTTTCAGCAACAAATGTGTTAGATTATTTAGAGAAAAGCGGTAATAAAGTTGCAACAGATACATTGTATAAATATTTAGAAGCTCTTTGTTCAACATTTGTTATTAATAGAGTGTATAGATATGATGTAAATGGAAAAGCTATTTTAAAATCATTAAATAAATTTTATGCGACAGATTTAGGTATAAAAAGAATTAAAACTAACAGTAAAGAAATTAACTATTCCCGTTCTTTTGAAAATTTAATATATAATGAATTAATAAAAAAAGGATATGAAGTTTATGTTGGTAAGACTAGAGAAGGTGAGATAGATTTTATAGCATCTAAAAATAAAAGTGTTAAATATATTCAAGCTTGTTATGATTTATCAAATGAAGAAATTAGAATGAGAGAATTTAAGGCCTTTGATAGTATAAGTGATAACTATCCTAAATATGTAATATCAACTAATAAAGAAGATTATTCACAAAAGGGAATTAAACATCTTAACATTTTTGATTTTTTAATGGATGATCAATTTTAGAATTAACAAATAAGTTTATAGTAAATTAATATTTTTAGTTGTATAATAAAAAATGAGGTGGATAAATAATGAAAAAAATAATGTATATATTAGTGGCTTTATTTGGTTTTATTCCTTTAATAGCTAAGGCTGAACCAGTAAAGGTTTATATTTTTGAAGCTGGCGGATGTCCAGCTTGTGAAGCGCAAATCAATTATTTAAATGGTTTAGACTCTTTAAATAAAAAATTTGTTATTGTTGAAAAAGAATTATATATTGATCATGACAACTGGGAAGTAGGAGCTGACTATGATTTAGGCTTAAAAGTTGCTAGAGCTTTTAAAAGAGCAGGTTTTGGTAAAGCTGGTGTCAAAAGTACTCCATTTGTAGTGGTAAGTGATCTTTATGCATCTATTGGTTATGATGATGAGCTAGAAAAAGTAATTGATGAAGCTTATGAACAAGGAGATAAAGATATAGTTAGTTGTATTGCACAAGGCAATAAAGATTGTTTACCAAGTAATTTTAATATAAAAACTGTTATTATTGCCGTTGTTGCTATTGTCCTTGTTTTTGGTGCTATAGTGGTTGTTACTTTATTAAAAGAAAGCAAAGCATCAAAAGTAGAAGAGGAAAAAGACGATGATAACAAAGATAGTTTAGAAGAAAAGGAAGGAATAAAAACTGCCAATAAACCTAAAAATAATGATAAACCTAAAGCTCAAAAAAACACTAAAAAGAAAACTAATAATAGTCCAAAAAGCAAAAAAGTATCAAAATAATTGATGCTTTTTTTGTCGAATTTTGAGAAGTATTTAGAAGTTTTGTCGAAGGTGTTGCAATTAGATAAATTAAAGTTTAATATCACTAATTGAAAGCGGGTTTTGGTTGATTTTCTAAACAAACTTTAATTTCTATATTTATATCTAACCCTATAACTGATCCCAAAAAATCACATCCCGCTTTCAAAATAATTAGTTATATGATAAAATACCTTCGTAGGAAGTGGTTTTATGCATTTACCAGATTTAGATATTGCTAAAAAAAGAGAAAAAAGTGAAAATGTTTATATAGATTTAAAAGAAGATTATCATAAAGTATTTCAAAATAAAAAATATTATATAAGAACTTATGGTTGTCAAATGAATGTGCATGATAGTGAAGCGATTAAAAGTTATTTAGAAGCTTTAGGTTTTGTCAATACGGAAAATATAGAAGAAGCTAACTTAGTAGTTTTAAATACTTGTGCTATTAGAGAAAATGCTCGTGATAAAGTAGTAGGTTTTTTAGGAAAATGTAAATATCTTAAAAAAAATAGAGATGATTTTAAAATCGTTATCGCCGGTTGTATGAGTGAACAACCAGATGTTATTGAAGATATTATGAAAAATCATAAATATGTTGATTTAGTTATTGGTACTCATAATATTCATGAATTACCTAAATTATTAATGCAAGAATATCAAAAACAAACTATTGAAGTCTATTCTAATAGCGATGAAGTTATTGAAGGTATGAATTATAAAAGAGATTCTAAATATACAGCATGGGTTAATATAATGTATGGTTGTGATAAATTCTGTACTTATTGTATAGTTCCTTATACAAGAGGAAGAGAAAGAAGTAGAAAATTAGAAAGTATAGTGGAAGAAGTTAAAACATTAAAAGAAAATGGCTATAAAGAAGTTACTTTACTAGGTCAAAATGTTAATGCTTATGGTAAAGATATCGGAGAGACTTTTAGTCATTTACTTGAGTGTGTTGCGAAAACTAATATTGAAAGAATTAGATTTGTGACAAGTCACCCTTGGAATTTTACTGATGAAATGATAGATATTATTGCTAAATATGATAATATTATGCCTTATATTCATTTACCTCTTCAATCAGGCAGTAATAACATTTTAAAAAGGATGAATAGAAGATATACTAAGGAAGAATATATTGCTTTATTTAATAAAATGAAAGAAAAAATTCCTAATGTAGCAATTACTACGGATATAATTGTTGGTTTTCCTAATGAAACAAAAGAGGACTTTGAAGAAACTTTAGATGTAGTTAGAACTTGTAAGTTTGATGGGGCTTATACATTTATATTCTCAAAAAGAGAAGGAACACCAGCAGCAAGAATGGAAGATAAAATTAGTTTAGAAGAAAAAGAAGAAAGATTAAAAGAATTAAATACTTTAGTTAATAAGTATAGTAATGAAAGTAATCAAAAATTATTAAATAAAGTAGTTGAGGTTTTAATTTTAGGTGTTAGTGATAAAGATAAAACTAAAGTATATGGTTATACTGATACAATGAAATTAGTAAATGTTACAAGTGATGAAGATATTATTGGTAAAATTGTTAAAGTTAGAATTACTTCTGCCAAAAGCTTTAGCTTAGATGGGGAATATGTTAAGGAAGAGGTTAGTGCTTAATTTAATATGAAGAAAACGATTTTAGAAGATGATGGCTTATGAATCAAGAAATAATAGGAAAGTTTATAAAGCAACTTCGTGAAGAAAAGGGATGGACTCAAGAATTATTGGCACAGAAAATTTTTATTGGTAGGGAGGCCATTTCTAAATGGGAACGTGGAAAAACATTGCCAGAATCAAAATCATTGGAACAATTATGTAAAGTCTTTGATATTAGTTTAAATGAACTTTTGTGTGGTGAAAGGAATACGACCAAAAATATAGCATTAGATTTATATGAAGATAGTAAAAAGATAAGAAAAAAATTTAAAATTTTATTTAATATAACTATTTTATTGGTATTAATAATGCTTTTTTATTATTTTATTACGCAATATAAATCAGTGAAAATTTTTACAATTTCAGGTGAGAGCAAAAATTTTCAAATATATAATGGTTTATATATTAAAACTAACGAAAAAATATATTTAAATATAGGAGAAATAATTAATAATAACCATTTAAAAATTAACAAAATTGAATTATCTTATTTGAAGGCAGATCAAGAAATTCCAGTTTTTACTAGTTTTGATACTAATTTGTTAATAGTTGATTATTATGGATATAATGAATATTTTAATTATGATAAAAATGATTTATATCTAAAAATATATTATGATAATTACAATGAAATAATAAAATTAAATTTTACGCAAGATTACTTAAACAACAAATTTTTCATTATTAAAAATTTTCGTATTTCCAAAAATGATGTTTTAAATAATAATATACCAGACAATGAAAAATTAATAAATAAAATAAAAGAAAAATTTGATTATAAAGATAATACTTATAAATTTATAATTGAATCCAACACTAATCAAATCGAAATATTATATAACGAAAATACAAATACATTATTATGCAATAAATTAAAAAATCAACAATTAAAGGAAGAATATTATTTAATTTTGGATTATAATTTAATAACTTATACGAATTACGAAAATGAAAAAATAAATTATAGTTTTAATTACGATGGAAATTTTAATTGCACCTTTGGAACATGTAATAACGTCAAGTCAAATCTTGATTCATTTTATAAAATTTTGTCTACAATTTTATCATAATTTGAAAGCATTTTTTATGCTTTTTTTTTAATGTGCTTTAAAAGCCCTTTATTTTTTAAAAAAATATTAGTATGGTTAAGGAGAAAGAAGGGAGGCTAAAATGTATGGGGAAAAAATTTATATATCTTTTATTTGTTTTTGCACTATTTTTAATAGTGTCATTAATGAAAGTAGAAGCTAAAAATTTATATTATATTAATAACAATAATGTTTCTCTATCAAAAGAAGAATATTTATTTATATCCGATTTATTTTATGATGGATATCAAAATATAATGGAAGAAAAGGATTATAATAATATCTTTTATGATTCTAATATTTTAAATAGCAAGATTTCTCATAATATTATTTTTGACAATTCATCCACAGTAACATTGCAAGGAACTTTTCAAAGTACTGCTAGCAAAAAAATTACTATTTCTAAAGCATGCGCTACTTATTGCTTAATTTCGATAGTTGCCGAATGGATTAAATCACCGATAGTCAGAAGTTATGATTTAATGGGAGCATATTTGGAAAACGTAAAATTAGTTACTAGTCCGATAACGACAGTAATGAATTCTACTGGACACAATGATTCTTACGAGATGGAAGAAGATAAAAATGGATTTGGCGTCTCTATAAAATTATTAACTTCTGGTGATGATATGAAAATAGTTCAACATTTTAATGTTGCTGGATCAGGACACATTTATGGAACCTATCAGCATGCAATAAAAAATATAACACTTGCTAATAGTAAAAAATATACTATTTCTAAAAGTGGATATGGTAAGGTATTTTTGTTTAATAATCTTACAATAAGAAATTATTATGATGGTATGACTGGTGTAGACATTGAGATTTAAATGATTTAAATCTCATGTTTAACATAAAATGAGAGAGGTGATAGATAAAAATAAAAATTTATAAAATCTGTTTTATCTTTCAGTAAAAAAGATTATATAGAAAGGGATTTTATGAAGAAATTAAATTTGATGTTTACATTTTCAATTGCATGTTTGTTTGTCTTTTCTTCTACTGTTAATGCCGAAATAATTAATACAAATAAAAATGGAATAATAATGACACAAAAAGAAATTAATAATTTAAAAAATTTAGGTTTTAGTTTTGACAACATTGATTATATGGATGAGGATATTTTTTTTGCTAATAAAGATATAGAGGCTACTTTAGAAAGTCAAGAAAAAAAATATATTGAAACTTTATATATTTATAAGCCTAAAAACAAATTAATAGCATTGGGATTAAATCCAATCGAATTACAAGCCAATTTTGAAGAAAATGAAGATGATTATGTATTAGATAAAGTGATTCATAAAGAAATTAACGAAAAACAATATAATAATGGCGAATATACAATAGCTGTTCCTTATGATGTTAATCCACATGTCGTTGGAAGAGGTATGAAAACTTTAACAACTTCTATCAGTTATATTTCAGCTTCTAAACGATATAGATTAACAAATGAATTAATTTGGAAAGAATCTCCGAAAAATAGATATGAGGATTTATATGGTATTGCAGGAAATCCTGCACAACAAAATCCGGTATCTGGATCTCAAAATGCTTATGGAAGTTGGGATATTTATGACACATGTTCTGAAAGTATAATTGCAAATGGTGGGAGCAACTATACAAGTAAATCTTGGTATAAAAGCTCATTTGGCTATGGGATAAATATTCCATTACCGGAAAATTACTATAAAACAGTAAAATGGGATACGAAATATGGAAATACTCCTAATCCTTGTAAAGATGCTCAACGGCCTGGTCTTACATTACCATCAAGAGGTTCAAAAAATTACACTCAAGAGATTCAAAATATGAAATTTACAATGTACTACGATGTTATAAAAGTTACGGGAACTTCTGTAGATGCTTTCGGAAGTTATCAACATGCTGTAGATTCAATTACTTTTACTCCTTCAATTAGCGTAAATATAACTAATAATGGAACTTTGGGAGGAATATTCAATTTAGATGCTACATATAGTAAAAAATTTGATGGTATGGAAGGAACTCATGCTCAAATTCTAAATCCTAAATGGTAAAAAAATTAAAACTTACATAAATAGTAAAGAACTATGCAATTTAATAGTTCTTTATTATTTATGTGTTAATTATATGACAAGTATACTGAATAAGGTGTATAATAAATTTTAGAAAGGATTATTATGAAGAAAAATAGTTTAATAAAAATTGTAGGACTAATTATAGGAATTATCTTAATTATATTATTAGGAGTATTTATATTTATTAATATACCTATAAAATCTATTAAGATAGATACAAATTTAATGAATACATATAATGATAATTTAATCGCCATTAAAGATACATTAGATTTAATAACTATTCCTAGTGAAGATGGAATAATAGATTGGTATAAATTAAAAGATAATAATAAAATAGATAAAGATTTAAAAGATGCTTATGAATATTTTTTAATACCAATTAGAAATTATTATCTGTATACAACAGGTGAAGGCTTTAATAAAGTTGGAGATAATGATAGTTTTTCTAATAGTAATTTTTTAGCAAATTTTACTAATAAAAAGAGAATAAGTATAAAAGAGTATAATAGTATAATGAAAAATTATTCTTTGTATAATATGGACACTATTGGTTCATTTTATACAGATTACTTATCTTTACAAAATGTTCTAATTTATAAAGATATAAAGAAACCACTTCAAGATTTAGCAAACTATTACTTAGAAATAAAGAATAAGAAATTTAACAATTATTCTTTAGTTTTAGAGTGTGAAGCAAAAAAATCTGAATTAATTAAGGTATTTATTGAAACATTAAAGAATAAATTAAATTATTAAAGAATATTTTTGTAAATTTGACAAAATATAGACAATAAAAGTTACAGTTTGCCATAAAATTTATAATATAGTATAATATTAATGCCAATGAGGTGAAATATGAAAAGAATAAAAAAGTTTTTGAGGGAAAATAAGGTATTAGTTGTACTTGCAATAATCTTCTTAATTTGTATGATTATCTTAGTAAGTTCTACAATCATAACATTTTATGATAATAGTAAAGATGTTTATGGAACAAGACTTGATACAACTAAAAATGTACCTTTAGAGGATGATGTTTTAAATAAAGTTAAAACAGATTTACAAAGTGATAAGACAGTAACCAATGTTAATATTTTGAAAAAAGGTAAAATAGTTTACATTGAAATAGACTTTGCTGATGATACTAAATTAGATAATGCAAAAAAGAGTGCAGAAGTTGCTTTAACAAGTTTTTCTGAAGCTCAATTAAAAGTTTATGACATCCATTTCACTATTAATTCTAAAAATACTAAAGATGATAATGAAAGTTATACATTAATGGGTGCTCGTAATAAAAATGGTAGTGGCAAAATAATATGGAACAATAATAATAAAGAAGAGAGTAAAAAATGAAAAATAAAAAATGGATAATACCTGTAATAGCACTAGTTTTCTTATCTATTATAGGTATAGTAACATTTAATATCCTGAATAACGCAAATAAATTAACTAGTACAGAAAGAAAATGGATAAATAGTAATGTTAATAATTTACAAAATATATATGTAATTAATGATGAACCCCTTTTTAGCCAAGATGGCCACGGGGTTTTCTATGACTTTTTAAATGATTTTAGTAATGAATATGGAATTAAATTAAATATTGTTAGTTTTGATTCTACAAGTACTCCTAGTGATATAAGTTTAAATTATACTAAAAATGTAACTAGTGATACTGATATTTTTTATACTGATCATTATGTCCTATTAGGTAAGGAATTAGAAATATATAATAGTTATCAAGAACTAGAAGATAAAAATATTGGTGTATTAAATAGTGATTTAGAATTTGTTAAAAGTTATTTAAAAGAAGTAAAAGTTAATCTTATTGGTTATAATACTTTTGATGATTTATTAAAAGATATGGGAACTAATATTAATTATATGATTTTACCAAGAATAAAATATCTAAGTTCAATATTAACTAATAATTTAAGAATAATATACCATTTAAGTGATATTAAAGTTTATTATACTTTTAATAGTAATGATAGTACTTTTAGTAATGTTATTTCAAAATATTTTCAAACTTGGGATAAATTAGATGAAAGTTTAAAAAAAGAAGAGTTTACAGTTTTTACCAAATCATTAGGTATAAGTGAAACAGAAATAGATAAATTATTAAGTATTGATTATGATTATGGTTTTGTTAATAATTCACCATATGAAGTTATTATGAGTGGTAATTATGGTGGTATAGTTGCTGAATATTTACAAGAATTTAGTAAATTTTCTGGAGTATATTTTGATATTAAAAAATATGGTAATACTAATAAATTAGTAAATGCCATCAATAAAGGTAAAGTAGATTTATATTTTAATTTTAATAATGCAATTGAATCTAATTTTATTAAAACTAATAATGGTATAAATAATAGTATTTCTATCTTAACTAATAAAGATAGTGATAAAGTTATGAAGTCTATTTATGGTCTTCGTGGGGAATCAGTATATGTTGAAGCAGGTAGTAATTTACTTGAATATTTAACTAAAATAGGTAATATCGAAATTCATACTTATAATAATTTAAAAGAATTATTTAAGTTAAATAATGAAGATGCTACTATTGTAATGGATACTTATATATTTAATTATTATAGTGATAATAAATTAAATAATTATGTTAGTAAATATGATGGCTTTATTAATAATAAATATAGTTTTAAAGTAAAAGAAGAATATAAAACTTTATATACTCTATTAGATAAATATATGGAATATTTAGATAATTCTAGTATGGTTAATTTAGGTATTAATAGTCATAATGAAACAATCAAAGAAGGTAATATTTTAAATAATATTGCTAAGTATTGTATTATTGTAATAATTGCTGTTCTTTTCATTAGTTTTGTTATATATCGTAATACAAAGAAAATTAAAATTGCTAAGAGATTAAAGAAAGATGATAAAATTCGTTTTATTGATGAACTTACTTGTTTAAAAAATAGAGCATATTTAAGTGATTTTATAAAATCTTGGAGTAATAATACTATTTATCCTCAAGCAATAATAGTTGTTGATTTAAATAAAATTCAAGAAATAAATGATAAATATGGGGTAAGTGAAGGAGATAAACAAATTCAAACAGCAGCGAATGCTCTTATTAAGACTCAACTTGATAATAGTGATTTAATGCGTAGTGATGGTAATGAATTTGTTATCTATACTGTTGGTTATAATCAAAAACAAATAATTAATTATATTCATAAATTAAATAAAGAACTTAAGAAATTACCATATAACTTTGGGGCTGAATTTGGTTATAGTATTATTGAAAATAATTTAAAAACAGTAGAGGATGCTTTAAATGAAGCTACTATAGATATGAAAAATAAAAAAGCGAGTGGTAGTAGTGAAAAATAAAGTTAATGATACTAAAACAGCAATTAAAGATTTCTTTACTAACTTTTTTAAAGTAATTAGAAGAAATGATATGATTATACTTCCTGGTAATTTATCTTTCTACTTTGTTTTAGCTATTATTCCCACTCTTGGTTTAATAAGTTTTGGGGCATCTATGTTAAACTTATCAGTAGATTACTTATATAATTTTATTTCTTCATCATTTTCGGTAGAGATTGCTGATTTAATATTAGGAGTTAATTTATCTAATGAAGCTGGTCTTCATTTCTTTATCACTATTTTAATAGGTTTATATATTGCTAGTAATGGTGCTGATTCTATTATTATTGCTTCTAATACTATTTATGGCACTAAGAATAAATCTTGGCTTAAAAGAAGAATAAAAGCAATAGGTATTTCTTTCATTATAATTTTACTTTTAATCTTTATGTTAGTAGTACCAGTTTTTGGCAATAATATTATTACTCTTTTTGAAGAGGTTAATCTAAATCCGCAAACAACAAATCAAGTAGTAGCAATTCTATCTTTAATGAAAGGTCCTATTTCTTGGTTAATTATCTTTGCCTTTATTAAACTCATCTATGTTTTAGCACCAGATAAAAAGCCTAAAAATAGAGTTATCAATTATGGGGCTTGGTTTACAACAATTTGTTGGATAATTGGAACAAAAATATATTCTTTATATGTAACTAATTATGCTGAATATAGTGTTTTATATGGTGGACTTGCTAGTATTGTAGTTCTAATGATCTGGATATATTTCTTATGTTATATATTTACAATTGGCATTGCTTTAAATAGTCAAAAAGATGAAGATAATTTGCTAAAAACTTCCACTATAAATAACTAATTAAAAGGGAAAATAAAAATATGTACACAGGTATTACTTAGTACATATTTTATTTTTGATATCAATCTAGTATCAATTTACTAACGATATTGAAGAGTAATACTTAAAAAGGAACTAAAATAAGTTCCTTTTTTTAACTCGTTATATTTGCATGAAATAATGAAATAATCAATGAAATTAAGCGAGGAAGCCAAAAGCTAATTGTAATTAGTGTAAGTATTATCAAAATCATTAATATGATATTTAATGTAGTATATTGTTTCTTTTTAATTAAGCATATAAGCCAGTATATAAACCAAATATAAATGAGTATACATACTAATGTAATTCCTACTAAATAAGTCCAAGAAAGTGACATAAACATTAAACCAAGTTGATTAATACCATTAGTGATATCTATATTATTTTTTGTAATATTAATATTAAAAAATATAAAAATAATGCTTATTATGACTAATACTAAAGAAATAATAGCGAGTACTTTAGTAGTCTTATTCTTAAATAATTTCTTCATATTTTAAACACCTTAAAATTATTATAACAAATCTTGACTTTTATACTAGAGTTAGACAAAAACTTGATATTATTTATGTAAAGTATTTAGCTAATTAAAATAAAATTAATTGATAAGTGTTATAATATTATTAGAAGAAGTTGGTATTTTATGGAAAATAAGAAAAAAGAAAATAAAATTAGTTTACTCTTATGTTCTTTTATTAGCATTTTTTATTTAGAAATATTATATAAAATACTTGTTCATAATAACATTTTTAAATTATCTCTTATTAATATGTTATTATTTTTAGTATTTTTTAGTTTAATTTTAGCATTTATAGGGCACTTATTTAAAAATCATCAAGTTAATAAAATTACTTATATTGTTTTACTAAGTATAATTAGTATTTGGTTTAGTGCTCAATATGTAGTAAAGAATTATTTTGATTTTTATCTTTCTTTATCTTCTTTTCAAATTGCTGATCAACTAGGAGATTTTGCTTCAAAAACTGTTATGGAAATACTAAGAAGACTGCCCGGAATAATTTTAATATTTATACCATTAATTTTAACAATTATATTTAATAAAAAGATTAATTTTAAATATCAAAATGGCAAAGATAAATTAAAATTATTCATAATTATTTTAGTTAGTTATGGGATTAATTTAATTGGTTTAAATATTAGTAAAAAAGATACTTATTCACCATATAATTTGTATTATAAAATTAATGATGTTTCTTTGAATGCCGAAAGCTTTGGCTTATTAGAGACTTTCTGTATAGATACTAAAAGAGCTATTTTTGGTTTTGATGAAGAGTTAATTAATGTTGATAATCCTCTTACAGATGATAATAATGAGGAAGAAGAGAAACCTAAAGAATATACATATAATAATTTAGATATTGATTTTGATAGTTTAATAGCTAGTGAAACTAATAGTAAAATTAAAAGTATGCATGAATATTTTAAAAATGATACAGGTACTTTACAAAATGAATATACAGGTTTTTTTAAAGATAAGAATTTAATATTATTTATGGCTGAATCTTTTAATGAAGTAGCAGTAAAAAAAGAAATAACTCCAACATTATATAAACTTGTTAATAGTGGTTTTGTCTTTGAAGACTTTTATACCCCAACTATATTTAGTACTATTGGTGGTGAATTTCAAGAATTAACTGGTTTGTATGCCGCTGGAACAGATATTTTAAGTAAATTTAGAAGTGGCAATATTGCATTTCCTCAAGGAGTATCAACTAAGTTTTTAGAAGCTGGTTATACTACTTATGCTTATCATAATAATAGTGCTTATTTTCAAGATCGTAATAAATATTTAAAAAGTTTAGGATTTACTAATTTTAAAGCATGTTCAACTGGTTTAGAAAAAGTAATCAATTGTAATATTTGGCCTCGTAGTGACTTAGAAATGATTAATGCCACAGTAGATGAATATATTAATGACGATAAATTTATGGTATTCTATGCCTCTAATTCAGGACACTCCAATTATGATGGCTTTAATTCTAATCAAATGGCTAAGAAAAATAAAGAAGAATATTTAGCATCTGGCCTAAATTATTCTGAGAGACCTGCCACTTATTTAGCAGCCCAAATGGAACTAGATAAAGCATTAGAATCATTAATTAAACACTTAGAAGAAGCAGGAAAGTTAGAAGATACAGTAATTGCTTTAGTTGGTGATCATTATCCATATGATTTACATATGAATGAAATAAATGAAATGGCCGATTATACTAAAGATGATATTGTGGAAGTAAATCATAGTAATTTTATTTTATGGAATAGTAATATGGAGACAGTAAATGTATCTAAAGTAGGTAGTCAAATCGATGTAATTCCAACAATTTATAATGTTTTTGGTATTAATTATGACTCTAGATTATTTATTGGTAAAGATATTCTAAGTACTGAAGGTGGTCTTGCAATGTTTGGTAATAAATCTTGGGTATCTGATAAAGGAACATACTTTACATCTGAAAAGAAATTTGTGCCAAAAGAGGGTGTAGAAGTAGAAGATGATTATGTTAAGAAAATGAATCAAATTGTCTTAAATAAAATTAATATGAGTAGATTTATAATTGAAAATAATTATTATAGTAAGGTATTTAAATAGATAAAAGTAACTTTATCTATTTTTTGTTTGATTTTTTAAATCTTTATAATATAATTTAAGTAGGAGGATAAATGAAGAAGTTTTGGAAAAATTATCGAGGAACGATTATTTTAGTAATTGCTATTATTATTGGAGCGATAGTAGGAATTATCTTTGGGGAGGATGCAGTCGTTTTAAAACCACTTGGTGATATATTCATAAACCTTATGTTTGTTATAATTGTTCCACTTATCTTTTTAACTATTTCAACTGCCATTATTAAAATGGAAAGTCCTAAGAGATTAGGCAAAATCATGAGTCGTATTGTTATCGTTTTTGTCATAATGTCTTTAATATCAGCTATTCTTGGTCTTATAACAACAAGAGTATTTAAATTAGTTGAAAATGATAATACTGCAAATATTTTAGAATTACTTGATGATGATAGTGTTATTGATACTGATATGTCTATTCTAGAGAGAACTGCTAGTATGTTAACTGCTAGTGATTTTAATACTTTAATTAGTAAAGATAATATTATTGCTTTGTTAGTATTTTCCATTATATTTGCCTTTGCTGTAAGAAAGAGCAAAGAGAAGGGTGAAGTTGTTACTAAATTTTTAGTAAGTTTAAATGATGTTGTTTTAAATATCGTTAGTATCATAATGTATTATGCTCCAATTGGACTAGGTTGCTATTTTGCATCTTTAATAGGAACTTATGGTAGTAGTATTGCTGTTGGGTTCTTAAAAACATTTATAATTTATACAGTACTTTGTCTATTTGTTTATTTTGTTGTTTATTCAATTTATGCATTTATTGCTGGTGGTAAAAAAGGCTTTAAAGCCTATTGGTCAAATATTTTAGCCCCATCATTTACAGCTTTAGCTACTTGTTCATCAGCAGCATGTATTCCAGTTAATATTAAAGCAACAGAAGATATGGGAGTATCACATGATATAGCAGAAACTACAATTCCTATGGGTACAAGTTTTCATAAAGATGGTTCAGTAATTGGTAGTGTTTTTAAAATAATGTTTTTAGTTTATTTATTTAACACTAATACAAGTATTTGGTTTGTCTTAGGTTTATCACTTTTAGCAACACTTTTAATTACCGCAGTACCTATTGGTGGTGGAACAATATCTGAAATGTTAATATTATCACTTATGGGAATGCCAGCATCTGCTTTACCAATACTAACAATTATTGCGACCGTTATTGACGCTCCTGCCACAGTATTAAATGTTGTTGGTGACTCAGCATCATCAATGTTAGTTGGACGATTAGTTGACGGCAAAAAGTTCTTAAAATAATTATAAAGCATAACATTTGACAAAACTCATCTTTAAAATATAGAAAAGATGAGTTTTTTTTAGTACAATTAAATTGGTGATAATTATGGAATATATAATAATTGGCTTACTTATATTAATAGTTATTTTATTATTAATAATATTACTAAAAAATAATGGTAGTAAAGATTTAATTGAAAGAATTGGTAGACTTGATACTAGTTTAACTAAAGATATTGGTGATTTTAAATTAAATTTTAGTAAAGATTTAAGAAGTGATTTTGAAGTCTTAGATAATAAAATAGAATATAAACTTAATTTAATTAATGATCGAGTAAATAATCAATTATCTGAAAATTTTGAGAAAAGTAATAAAACATTTATGAATGTTTTAGAAAGATTAAATAAGATAGATGAAGCTCAAAAGAAAATTGATAGTTTAAATACTGAAATAGTTTCCTTGCAAAGTGTTTTAACTGATAAAAAGACAAGAGGAACATTTGGTGAGGTTAATCTAGAATATATTTTAAATAATGCTTTCGGTTCTGCTAAAGGTGGTATCTATGATACACAACATAAGATGAGTAATGGCTATGTTGCTGATTGCCTATTATATGCTCCATCTCCTTTAGGAGTTATTGCTATTGATAGTAAATTTCCTCTTGAGAATTATCAAAAAATGGTTGATAAAAATAGAACTAAAGAGGAAAGAGCAATATTAGAGAAAAGTTTTATAAATGATGTGAAAAAACATATTAATGATATTTCTGAAAAATATATTATACCGGGTGAAACTAGTGATGAAGCTATTATGTTTTTACCAGCAGAAGCTTTATTTGCAGAGATAAATGCTTATCATCCTGAATTACTCAATTATGCTTATTCTAAAAAAGTTTGGATTACTGGTCCAACTACTTTAATTAGTACTTTATCAATTATTAGTATGATTTTAAAAAATATGGAAAGAGATAAGTATGCTAAAGTTATCCATGAAGAATTAGATAAATTAGGTGTTGAATTTAGTAGATATAAAGATAGATGGGATAAATTATCTAGAAGTGTTAAAAGTGTTAATCAAAGTTTAGATGAATTACATACCACAACCGAAAAGATTACTAAAAGATTTGAAAGTATTAAAAATGCTGAAATTGATAAATTAAAAGGCGAAGAAATAAAATTAGTTCCTGATAGTGAAGAATAAAAATTGTTGTAAGTTAAACAACATTTTTTTGATAACAACTTGACACCGGGGGGTAATATATAATTATCTTATAAAATAGGAGAGAGTTATTTTATGAGAATAATTAACAAAAAATATTTATTGATAATATTGTTGGTAGGAGTAGTACTAACTGGTGTCATAATATTGAAACCAACTAAAGAAGTTAAACTAGATAATGTTATCTTAAAACAAGAGGTAAATAATAAAACTTTTGCTATGTATACAGAAACAGATAATGGTTATGAGGAATATGAAGGAAATAAATTTCCAGATATGTATGTACTTAATCTAACCGAATCAAAATGTATAGATAATAATGGTAATAAATTAGAAGATGTATTAAGTTATGAAAATGATAAAGTAACAATAACAAGCGGAAATACAACATATTGTTATTTGTATTTTGATAAGAGCTTAGGCTTAGAAATAAAAGAAAAGAATCCAAACAAATTAAGTGAAGAAATCAAAGGAGCTATGTATAGATTTCAAGGCCAACAAAAAGATGATGTTCGAAATTATATCTGTTTCGGAACTAATGATCAAAATACTTGTAAAGGTGATACTGATCACTATATGTATAGAATAATAGGAATAGAAGCAGAAACAGGAAGAGTAAAAGTAATAAAGAAAGAAGCCTTAAATGAGAAATATCCATGGTATACAGATAAAGATGCAGATATAGATTTTCCAAAAAGCAAAATATATGAAGCACTAAATGAAGATAAATTTTTAAAAAATATATCTTATGTACCAACAGATTGGAACGCTAAAATATCCGATAATACTTGGCTATATGGCGATATGCTTTATAATGGTTCTTCAGGAGAAACAAGTCAAACTGGAAAAGAATTATATTTAATAGAAACTGGACAAAAAGAAACAAAATGGTATAATTATGCTACAGAGGATACCACAGGAGCACTACCACATTTAGTAACTGATAAAAATTCTGGAAATATAGGTAAAACAATATATTATACAAATGGAAGTGGATATTGGACAGAAACATTTGAAAGTAAAGTAAGTTTAATGTATTTACATGATTATTATTATTCTGTAAGTGATGAAGCAAATTGTGATTCGGATGAAAATTGTAAAAGTGGTTGGATGCATTTATCTCAAAATGATAAAAATGTATCAAACGGTATCGAGTGGACAATGACACGTCAAGGCTGGCGTATTGTTTTGGGCTGGTTTGACGGATTAATAGTTCCCGATGATGGTAATATACGTACAGGGGGATTACTTAATAATTTTTCTATTCGCCCTGTCTTCTATATCGATGCATCTGAAAAATTATTAAATGGAAAAGGTACACTAGAAGATCCGTTTATAATAAAATAATAAAAAAATTAAAATCTCCTTTAATGGGAGATTTTGCATTTTATAATAATTTGTTAGTCATTATTTTCTAAAAAATATTTAGCTAATTTTTCATAATTATCTTGGCTGTTTAAACAAGTATCTATTAAATAACCTTTTTCATTATTATTTTGATATTCTTTAAGTCCTCTAATATAAAAATCTTTATTTCTATCTTCAATATAAAATGGCATTATATTATTATGCAAACATTCACGAAACATTATCATTCTTCCAACACGACCATTTCCATCTTGAAAAGGATGAATTTTTTCAAATCTAACATGAAATTCAATTATATCTTCAAAACTTTTATGAGAAATATTATTGTACCATTTTAATAAATCAGCCATATCTTTAGCAACATTTTGAGGAAGAGAAGTTGTAATATTACCTACAAAATTTTTCTTGCTTTTATATTCACCTACATTAAACCAATCTTTTTCATTATCAGTCAAAGTACCATCTTTTAAGATAAAATGAAATTTTTTAATCATATCTTCTGTAAGAGTATCATCAATTGTATCTAGCATATATTTAAATAGTGTAAAATGATTTTTTATTTCTGTAGCATCTTTTAACACTATTACTTTATCACTACTTGTTAAAATTGTTCCTGTATCATAAATACTAGCGGTTTCATCTGGAGTTATAGTAGATCCTTCAATACGATTATTATTGTAGGCAAAATTTAATTGTGTTTTATGATATAAATTTCCTGATAAATTCATATTTTTTTGTTCAATTAAAGCTTTTTTGATTTCACTAACTTGCATTTTCTCACCTTACTTCTTAATAAATATTTCTATATAAAATTATAACTTGTTTTAGTAATATTTCCTATATTAATAAATAATATTTTCCATTTTAAAAGTTGAAAGTTAACAACATTTTTTTGATAACAACTTGACACCGGGGGGGTAATATATAATTATCTTATAAAATAAAGGAGAAATATTTTATGAGAATAATTAACAAAAAATATTTATTGATAATACTTTTGGTTGGAGTAATCATAACCGGTGTCATATTATTTAAACCAAAAGAAGAATTAAAATTATATGAAGTAAAATTACAAGATGATAATAAAAAAGATTTAGCTATTATGGTAGAACAATTAGATAAGAGTTATAAAGAAAATAATAAAATACCATATAAAGGATATACATTAAATGAAACGATGACAAAATGTATAGATAATAATGGTAATGTAGTAAATGAAGAGATTACTTACGAAAATGGAACAATAACAATAAGTACAGATAGAACAATATATTGTTATTTATATTTTGATAGACAAGACGAGATAGAAGATTTAAGTGGGCAAAATCATAATGGCAAAAATTATGCAGTAGAGTGGACAGAAGAAGGAATAACAACAAGCGTTGATTCAAATAATTTGGGCTATGTAGATTGTGGACTTGCAAAGTACGATTTTGAAGATTCAATAACTATGGTAACTAGAGTAAAATTTAATGATTTAACCGGACAACAAGATTTTTTTGGAAAT
>CANQZN010000006.1 GCA_947628365.1 uncultured Bacilli bacterium
GATGAAATGAAAATAAACTAAGTTTATTCTTAGTCTATTTTACGTTATTTATTTTTTGACTGTGAATTGTAACAATAAATTAATTTTAACGCTAACTAACTTGATAATCATTTTACATTATGTTAAAATCTTTATTAGAAAGTAGAGGTGTACTAACTGATGAAAAAAACTTTGTTTTTAATGTTTATTTGTAGTTTTTTATTTATGAATGTACAGGCAGCAGATAAATGCGGTTATTCAGATAAATATGAATTACAAAGAAAATCTTCAAATGTTAGTATGAAATATGAAATAAAAGAAAAGGAGATAATGCCAGCAACAGAAGAGTATGGGGCAGTATATCAAAAATATTTTGAAATAACAATATTTAATATAACTGATGATTTCTATGCAACTCTTACAAATGATGTAACAAAGAAAGATGAAATGATTACAAGTAGTATGTTTAAAGATGGTATATATACATTTGAATGGGATGAAATAAGTAAAGTTACCAATTTTACATTAAAGGTAGCTGGATCATCTAATACAAATTGTGGTGGAGAAATTTTTAAAACTGTTAAACTAACAACTCCAAGAAGAAATGAATATGCAACTAAAGGAGTTTGCGATAATTTAAATGAGTTTTATTTATGTCAACCATTTGTTACTTATAAAAGTGTTGATGAAGATGAGTTTGCTGAACAAGTGTTGAAATTTAAAGACGGATTAATTGATAAAAATGGAAATGCTGAAGAGAATAAAACATTGATTGATAAAGTATTTGGTTTTTTAAATAAATATAAATGGGTAATACTAGGCTGTGCAATAATTATTGCTGGTGCTGGTGGAACATATTATTATGTTCGTACTAAAAAACAAAGGGATTTGGGATTATGAAGAAAATAAATAAAATTTTATTAGGAACTTTAACATTTTTTACTGGTTTAAACTTTGCTTATGCTGATACATGTTCAAATATGCAATTAACTGTTGGAGCAGGATTTGATACTCATATTCAAATAAATGGTGCAAATGTTTTAATGGAAGGCAAAGATGGTCATGGTGAAGTACAATATAGCATGTATAAGCTTCAAGATTCCGAAGGCCATGAATATGCTGCCTTTTGTCGCCAACCAGGAGTAAACCCAGGAAATGCAAGTACAGGATTCTCCTGTAAAGGTGAAGTTAGTAAATCTACAGATTCAGAACACAATAAAGCAAGGAATGCTGGTATTATAGCAATAATTAATAATGGTTATGGCAATAAATTAGGAAAGTCTGGTCAAGACTATCTTATTACCAATGTAGCATTAAGAATTTATGATATGATGTGGGAAATAGGATGGGAAAAAGATTATATAGGATTAGGCGGTACTTATAGCTTGAATGCAGGTGCTTGGACCAATGCAATTCTACATAGAAGCCTATTAAAAAAATATTCTCAAAATAGTTCTGTTAAGCAATTAATAGATGATATTAATCGTGAACATAATGGTTGGATAAGGACTTCAAATGATATAACAAGTGATAGTCATAATTATGAATTTGGTTCTTGGAGTCAAAATAATGATAACATTAATTCAGGAGTTATTGATTTACTTGTTAAAGGACTTCAAGCTGCTAAAGATGCAGATGAAGAAAAATTAACTTTAATAGCATGGGGAGAACCTATAAAGGGGTCTGCTTCTTCAGAAAATGGAAGAGAAGTTAAAAGCTTAAAATATAATATAGAAATGAGCAGTCAAGACTTTAGCAAAATAGGAACTGATAATGCTCCGGAATTTAAAGTTAAATTTGAATGCTCTAATTGTCAAGAAAATGGTGTAACATATAAAATCAAAATTAATGGTGAAGAAAAAAATCTTAGAGACTATTATGATTTATTAACCAATGTTGATAAAAATTCAACAGAGGCTGAGTTTAATATAGAAGTTTTATTCACAATTAATGACAATAGTACTTTAGATGATTGTAAAGATTTAAAATATAAATTTACTTATAAGACTAAAGATGTATCTGATGATACAAACGTTTATCGCTTTGTAGCTAACAATTGTAAAAATTCTAATGATTGTCAAGAATTCTTTGTATATTTAGCAGATGAAAATGCAGGTAGTAATAATGATGGCGATGAAGAAGTAGAAGAAGGTACAATTAATGTATGTAATAATCAAAATTGCGATCAATTAAAAGAAGCTTGTGAAGAGGATAAAGCTAATGGTAATCCAAATTCGCAAAATTGTCGAAGATATGATAATAGATGTGCTCAATGTACTACTTATGTTTCACAAACAGTTTGTAGTTTATCAGATGTTACAATGGATATTATTGAAGGTGTAACTGGTACAAATACATGTACTAAAAGTACTGAGGAAGAAGCTGAAAACGAAGTATTTAAATGTATTATAGCTCCAGATGCTGTTGCTGATGGAAGTGATGGCTCAGAAGAAAAGAAAGATATTGCTGATAATAGTTATATTGCTAATGATAGTGTAGGTATTAGTTCTGATAATCCATATTGTAGTGTTGCCTGTAAAGAAAATTATCATTTAACTTTACCGGGTATTCAATATACTAAATCTGGTCGTTACTTTACTTTAACAGCTAATATAAATGGTAATAGAAATTGTTATACTTCAAGAATTAGAAAAGGTGTAGATACTAGTGAAAGTGCAGTAACTAGTGAATCTAACAAGGATACTTTTGAATATGATTACCAAAAGAAACGTGCAGAGTTAATCGAGGCATATAACTGGTATCATTTCTATGATAAATTGTTGGATGCAACTGCTTCAAATAATGGTCAACCACAACAAGGAATACATACTGGACATTTTGTCGATGGTAATGGTTTTATCATTCCTTACGGAAAATATATTGATTTCCTAACTGGCGAAGAATATATGTGTACTGATACAAGCCAAGACTATAGATGTGGAACTCATTATTCAGCAAATACTAGTTCTATAGTTTATAATCAAAAAGCTGAATTTACTTTAACAGACACTCATGATCCCTCTTTCGATCATAGAGGTAGTGAAACAACTAAATTACCAAATATAAGTACTAAATTATACATAACTAATGGAAGTGGCATCAAACAATCCAGCGATAATGCAAGCTTAACAGAAACTTTATCTTATTCTGTTACGTGTGATAACAATGGTAAATGTACATTTACGTCATCTGCTAAAACAACTACGGGAGAAGGATTTAGTGAAAATCATGAAGCCCAAGGTTATAATGGCTTAACTATTGATGATATTAAAAGTGATTTAGAAGCCAAAAAAAATGAATATGCTCAAAAAATTACTTCATTAAAAGCAGAACTTGATAAAATTTATAAATTTTATTTAGAGTGTACTGGATGGACAGATAACATGAATTACAATTTTGATCCAGAAATAGCATTTGATTACGAAGAAAGAGCTTATCGTTTATCACAAGAACATATGATTATGGATAAAGCAGATGTTCAAACACCTGATACAAAAGATATTCAATATTGTGATGAAAAAATGGGTGATGATTATGAATGTTCTAATTGGAAAGGATCTTTAACTAAAGAGAATCCGGATATATTAATTTGTACAACTGATGGTTGTAGTGCAGATCCTGTAGAAATACCACAAGCTTTAGAAGTTAAAGTGAAGAGTGAAGCAGGAGCATATTTTTATCCTCCTATCCAATATGCTAATAATTTCCCTACTGGAGCAATATCATTAGATTATACAGCTCCTGATCCTAATGAAATAACAGAAGATCCACTATTTGGTCACTTTGTTGCTCAAGAAGATGAAAATGGACGTTTAATTGGATCTTGGCCAATAGGCCTAGGTACACAAACTGGTACATTTAACTATATATTGAAAATTAGAAATTTAGGTCAATATAATGATACCGGTGAATTAGGAAGAATTTGGGATGAAGATAATACTTCTTCAAATAAAACTGTTGTAGAAGTTGCAAGAATTGATAATTGCCACACTGAAAATGAAGGTTGGGGAGATTCAGGTTGGGCTTGTGCTTATAATGTAAATTTCAAATCTGATGTTTATTGTAAACAAGATGACAATTGGATAGTATGTCCAGATGGAGATCCTGAAAAATGTCCAGCCTCTTGTAGTGGCGGTGGCGGGGAGTGTCAAACACCTCCATGTACACCAACATATTGTTTAGACTACAATACTGGTGAAAAAGTGTATTATGAAGGAACCGTTTTGCCAGCCCGTTGCTTTTGCCCAAATTGTCCACAGCAATGTATTGATCCTTGTACCGGCGAAACTTATGATATTGAAGAAGGACAATCATTACCTAGTGTTTGTTTACCAAGAACATGTAATAATAGTGGAGGGTTAGAATTTAATCACATTCCAACCGGAAATGTAAATCCTAATAAGGATGTTGGTAGACAAATGGGCATAAATTGGTATGATGGAGATACTCCTAATACATTCCTTGAATTAAAAGCTTATGCAACTATTAAAGAAATGGAAGAAGATAGCGAAACAATTTATGATGTTTCATTTGATAATGTTTCTCAAACAAATAGTGTAAATAATGATTATGCTTTAATAGTTAAATTAAATAGTAGTGTATTAAAAACTATTAAAGCTTATAATGCTGCTCATCCAGAAGGTTACGCAAATGATAGTTTAACTTGTTATGATTATGATTCTGGTGCAACTGGAAAATATGAGGGAATTTTCTGTTATAGTGAATTAATAGATAAATTAGTTCAAGAAAATGGTGAAGATATAAAGTTTACAAAATATAGACCAATGGGAAATGAAAGAGAGAATACCTCAAATTATGATTATTGGACTACTTGGGATAAAGTACAAACTAATCATAGTTCATGGAACATAAATACTAGTTTATTATTAGAAAGTCAAAAAAGTTACAAGAGTAATCAAGGAATTGGACCTGCTTGGAAGTAGAAAGGAAGAGTTAAAATGAAGGAAACCTATTGGGGCTATTGGATTGTAGTCTTAGGTGTGTTTGTAGTAATAATTATGTTATTAGTTCAAAATGTAACATCTAATAATACAGAAGTAGAATATGCCTTAAAACAAATTAGTGAAGCTGCAATAATTGATGCGATAGACTATGGTTATTGGCGTGCTTATGGTGAACTGAAAATTAATAAAGAAAAATTTGAAGAATGTTTTTTAAGAAGATTTGGTGATACTGCTTCTTCTGCTTCTGAGTATGTTGTAACTTTTACAAGTATATATGAAGCTCCACCAAAGGTTAGTGTCGAAGTTACAAGTAAAACTAATACATATACAATTGCAAGTGATTCCACAACATTTGATATTACAAGTAGACTTGATGGAATTTTGGAAATAAATAGTTAGGAGGATAAAAATGGGAAGTTTAGTAAATGGAATAAAAAAATTTGTGGGTAATAAAAATACTGTAACTATTTTAGCCGTTATAGCAGGTATTATAGTACTTTGGTATTTTTATACTTATCGTGTAAATCAAGCAATTACAACAATTAAAGTGCCTTATTCTGTTAAAGGTGTTGATGCTAATAAAAAAATAGAAACTGATTCAGAATCAATTAAATATAAAGAATTAAATAAAACTGTATTAAAAGATAATAATGATATAGTTACTAATGTATCTGAATTAAATGGTAAATATGTATGTAAAAGGACAAGTATTCCAGCTAATGGATTCTTCTATAAATCACAATTATGTGATGTTCAAGAATTACCTAGTTCAATTTGGAATGAAATACCTGAAAATAAATCAATATATACTTTAAGCGTTAATAGTTTAACAACATATGCGGATTCTTTAATGCCAGGTGATCATATCGATTTATATATGTCTGCAGTTGATGATGAAGGAAAAATCATATATGGTAAATTAATTGAAAATATTGAAATATTAAGAGTTAGAGATAGCCAAAACAGAGATATCCCTTGGGATTCTACTGCTGGAGCTTCAGCATATTTGTTATTTGCAGTAGAAGAAGAATTCTTAACAATTTTAAAATCATCAAATTTAGTTAAAGGTTATTCAATTTCCGTATTCCCAGTAGCAAGAGGTGGCTCTTATAGTCAAGGTACTGGTGATGCTGAAGTTTCAAGTCAATTTTTAAAAAAATTTATAATGTCTAATGTTGAAACTCATGGTAAAATTGATGAAAATGAAACCGATTAATAAAAATTTAAAGTAAAAAGGAGGTGAAGCAAAATGAATGATGCGATTTTTTCTCAATTAGATTTTGGACCATTAAAAGAATTTTTAGATGATGATAATATTACCGATATTTCTTATGGTAATAATGGGCAAATCCATTTAAAAACACTAGATAAAGGTGTCTATAGGATTGAAAGACCAGAAATAAATAATGCTTTAATGGAAAAACTTGCTTTCCAATGTTCTAATGTAATGGGTAAGACATTCAATATGGCTTCACCTTTTCTTGATGCTGAATCTGCCGAATTACGTTTAAATTTTATTCATGATTCAATATCTACAAATGGAATATCTTGCGTTATTCGTAAGACACCTGCAAAGATTAGATTAAATAGAGAAAAATTATTAAGTGAAAAATATGTTACTGAAGATTTGCTTAATTTTTTACTTACTTGTGTCGAAGGACACTGTAATATAATAGTTAGTGGTGAAACTGGTTCAGGTAAAACAGAACTTGTTAAATATTTAGCAAGTCATACGAAAGAAAATGAGAAAATAATTACTATCGAAGATACATTGGAACTTCACTTAGATAAAATATTTCCTCATCGTGATATAGTTGCAGTTAAAACTAACAATATTGCTTCATACACAGAGGTTTTAGTAGCGTGCATGAGACAAAACCCGCGTTGGATTTTACTATCCGAAGTAAGAAGTGCTGAAGCTGTTACTGCCGTACGTAACTCAATATCATCAGGACATAATATTATATCAACTATCCACTCTGATAGAGCATTAAATGTCCCAATGCGTTTATACTCATTACTTGAATCTAGTCAAGATATTGATCAATTCTTAAAATCAATTCATAGATATGTTCAAATAGCAATTCATGTTAAAGGTTATATGAGTGCTGAACTTGGTAGATTCCAACGAGAAATAGTTGAAGTTTGCGAATTTTATGTTGATGAAGATAATAATGCTGGTGCTAATGTTATTTATAAAAAGAACTTAGATGGTAAAATCGCTTTTAATAATCCAACTAAATATTTAAAAGAATATTTAGGAAGCCAAGGTGTAGTATTAAAAGATAATTTATTTGTTACTAATGAAAGTGATGGAGGAAACGCTACTATAAGTACAGATGTAGCTAATAACATTAATCCTATCATAAATACCGAAGTAGATAATAACACTAATAATAGTGTAGATGCTTCTAACAATACTACCGTAAATAGTAGTGTAGATACTACAGTAAATAGTAATGTTAGCGAGCAGTCAGTTATACAAGCAAGTGAGACATCACCTCAAACTAGTAATTCAAATATAAATGGAATATCAATAGATTCATTATAAAAGGAAGTGAATAGAATATGAAAACATTGCCTGAATTGTTACTTTTACTTGGAATTGCGGCCGTAATATTTGTATATCGTGGTTCTAAAAAGGGAAAATCATTTAAAGGCGTAGTAGATAAAGTTGAAGGCATATATGATAAATATGCACCATATTCATTTAAAGTTGTAAGAGAAAAAACTAAAGAGTTAGGACAAGAATATACGCCAAAACAATATTTAATGCAAGTATTGTTGTTAGGTGGTTTTGCTGCCGTTATTAGTTATTTCTATTTTTATAGTATTATATGGGCGATAGTGTATACTGTTGCGACTATAGCATTTATTCCATATCTTGCCTATTTACGTTGTCAAAGAATTTATAGTGAATTTATTTTTGAACAAATTCAAACATATACTACCAATGTTATTATGGAATTTAATACAACTCAAAGCTTTGTTAAAAGTTTAGAGGGTGTTAGAGATAGTGGTATTATTGAAGAACCAGTTTTAAGTGATATTAAAAAAATGATTGATTTATCGTATAAAAATGGTACAATTGATGAATCAATTGAGTATTTTAATACTAAATATCCATATTATATGGTTAAAAATATGCATCAATTATTCTTACAAATTACTAAAGAAGGTGCTAGGGACTCTGGTCAATCATTAGAAAATATGTCACTAGATATCGATGCCTTAGTTGAAGGTGTTTATCGTGACCAAATGGATCGTAAAAATTTCCATAAAAGATTTTTAACCTTTGCTGCTGTATTATTTTTCTTAGTAATTGTTGTTCAATTTTTACTTGGTGAAGATAATTATATTGAACTTTTAAATATTTGGTATGTTCAAATAGTTCTCCACTTAATAATCATATTAAATGTCTTCTTCTTGATATCAGGTGAGAAGTACTATAATGAAGATGTAGGAGGGGAATAATGCAAATAGAGATTGTAATACTTGCTTTAATCATCTTATTTGTTATGGCTTATAATGGTCAACTTAGCGTTAAACAATTTATCAATGATAATTTTCATATTTTTAGAAGATTAAAAGAAGATGATTGGGATTTCTATGTTAAAGCTAAATATGGTGATAGTGCTAATTCTGATGATATATTTACTAAAAGAATTAGAAATGGTTTATTAGTTATAATACTTGCCATCTTTTTCTTTATTAAAGATTTAGATGGTATTAGAATACTAATTGCTTTGGCTCTTGGTTATGCTGTATTTAAAATTGATTATTTAAATATTAAATCATATTATAAAACCCATATGTTTAAGATTGATAGCCAGTTACCATATTACTTAAAGAGTATTGAAATTTTAATTCAACACTATACTGTACCAGTTGCAATTGGTAAGTCAGTAAATGATGCCCCAGATATTTTCAAAGATGGTTTAAGAGAAATGTTAAATGAAATAAATTCTGGTGATGATTCAATCAATCCTTATATGAATTTTGCTAAAAAATATCCAGTTAGGGATTCAATGAGAATGATGCGTTTATTATATCGTTTAAGTTTAGGTAGTCAAGAAAGAAAGCAAGAGCAAATGTTAATGTTTTCAAGAACTATTTCTAACTTACAACAAAAAGCAAGAGAGACAAAATATAAAAATCGTTTGGAAAAAATGGAAAGTAAAACCATGTCAATGTTAGTTTGTACTGGTTTTGGTGTAATGATTTTACTCGTATTTGCTGTTTTACAAATGATGAACTTATAGACCTTAGGGTCTTTTTTAATTTAGAAAAAGTATTATAATATTATTATAAGTTGTGGGTGGTAAATGATGAAGAAAACATTAAAACAAATTTTAAAATATAATTTAAAAACTTTAGTAATATTTGAATTAATTTATAAATTAGTATCATTAATTATATTTGGACCTTTATTTTTAACAACTTTCCAAATAATTACTAAATTAAGTGGTTTTACTTATTTAACTTTTGAAAATTTCTTTAGTTTTTTATTAAATCCTTTAACAATTATTTTTTTAATTATTCTTTTAATATTCATAACATTTTATTCATTAATTGATATAGGAACTTTAATTATTATATTTGATGCATCTTATCAAAGGAAAAAAATAACTGTTAAAAATGCCTTTATATGTGCTTTAGAGAAATCTTTAAAAGTATTTAAGGTAAAAAATATTTTGTTAGTATTTTTAATAATATTCTTAGTTCCTTTCTTAAATATTGGCATTTCTTCTAGTTTTATCTCTACTATTTCTATACCTGAATTTATATTAGATTATATTAATCATAATCTAGTATTATCTATTTTATATGGTCTTTTGTTAATTGGTTTAGCAATTCTTTTATTTAGATGGTTATATGTAGTAAATTACTTTATTTTAGAAGATTGTAATTTTAAAGAGGCAAGAAGTAAAAGTATTAATTTAAGCAAAAAGAATAAACTAAAAGATTATCTAAGTATTATATTTACTCAATTAATTATCTTTGTTTGTTATTTGTTATTTATAGCTCTTTCCATAATACTTATTATAGGTATTTATAAAATACTTGATAAAATAAATATCTTTGGTTATTTATCTATTACTATTATATGGCTTATGATTGCATTATCTTTTATTGTTATGTTTTCTTTGTCTACTCCAATTAGTTATGCCATTATTAGTGCTTTATTTTATGAACATAAAAAGAAAAGAAATGAAAAAATACATAATTTAGATATTAAAAGTGAACAACCTAAAAAGATTAATAAGCGATTTAATATATTTAAATGGGTAGTAATTGTGTTAACTTTAGTTAGTGCCACTATATATACTTATGGGGTAATTCATGGTAAATTCGATTTAAAAGTAGAACATATTAGATCTATGGCTGTTACCGCCCATAGAGGAGCATCAGTAAGTTACCCTGAAAATACAATGAGTGCTTTTGCTGGAGCTAAAGAAATGGGCACTGATTGGATTGAACTTGATGTCCAACAAACTAAAGATGAAAAAATAATTGTGTTACATGATACTAATTTAAAAAGAACAACTGGAGTAGATAAAAATACTTGGGAACTTACTTATGCTGAGGTAAAAGAGTTAGATGCTGGTAGTTTCTTTGATAGTAAATTTAAAAATGAAAGAATACCGCTTTTAGAAGAAGTATTAGAATTTGCTAAAAATAATAATATAAAATTAAATATTGAATTAAAACCAACTGGTTATGAAAAAGATTTTGAAAAGTCAGTCGTTGATTTAATTAAAAAATATGATTTTATAGATAATTGTGTAGTTACATCTCAAGTTTATAGTGTTTTACAAAATGTTAAGAAATATGATAAAAGTGTTAAAACAGTTTATGTCATGAGTCTAGCGTATGGTAATATTTTAGAATTAACTGATGCAGATAGTTTTAGTATTGAAGCATCTAGTATTACTAAAACTTTAGTTAATAAACTACATAATAACAATAAAGAAGTTTATGCTTGGACAGTTAATACTAAAGATAGTATTAGTAAAATGATTAACTTAAATGTTGATAATATTATAACTGATAATATTACTTTAGCTAAAGATACTATTTATTCTAGTAAGACTAGTAATCTTGTTAATGAATATATAAAAATAATTGATAATATATTTTAATTGTACTAGTAGGTGAGCTATGAAAATAAAAAGGCAAAAATTATTTTTGATTAGTATAATTATCTTTAGTATTATAACCCTTATTATTTCTTCTTATTATATTAATAATTATTTTAAAAATAAAGAATCTAATAAATATTATTTAGAAGAAGTTACAGAAATAAGAAGCCAAAATAATAATGCTTTTAATGATTTTTCTCAAAATATTAAATTAAATACAACTTGGAATTATAATGATTTTTTAAATAACTTAATAAAACACGAAGAATTAGTTCAAGATACATCTATTAAGATATCAGTAAATAATCGGGAAATTGATTTGTATGATAATTATACTTTTGCAAGTACTGGTAAAGTTAAAATAGAGGTAACATTAAGTAAAACTTATGTGTATAATAAAGAAAAAGAAGTAATATTAAATCAAAAGGAATTTGTAATAAATGTTACTAATAAATAATTAAAATTCACATTTTTGTGAATTTTTTTGTGTTAAAAAAGGAAATCGAAGGGTGAGTACCTAATATTATAAGTGAAGAGAGGAAAATAAAAATAATTTTAATCTCTTTAATATTAAAAGATGGGAGGTGAAAAATGCTCACCGAAGAAAAAAACAAAGAAAAATTCTATAATTTATCTTATGATCGTATATTTAAGACGGTGTTAATAAATGATGATTATAGGTTTCTTACTATGTTATTAAGAGATATATTAGAAAATAATACTTTAGAGGTAATACATGCAGAAGCAATAGAATTACCAGTAACTAGTGTTGATGAGAAAGTCAAGATATTAGATGTTTTAGCTAAAGTAGGAGAAGAATTATTTAACATAGAACTTAATAGTTGTTTTGACACAGCAATATTAGAAAGAAACTTAAATTATTATTTTAGACTATTAAATGAACGATTTTTTAGGGGAGATAAAGAGCCAAAATATAGAAAAGTATTACAAATCAATTTAAATATAAAAAACGATGCAAAGTATGATAAAGAAGAAATAAGAATATATAATTTAACAAGAAAAGAACTATATTATTGATAGTGCTAATATAAAAATGTAGGTTTTTGCTAATATAATTTTGTAGGAAAACCTACATTTTTATATTGACATTATCAATTATGACGATTTTAAGATAATAAATATAAATGTTGTTAGATATAAAAAGATATGGTATGATAAAATCATAAAAGAAGGAATAAGAAACCATATATATCTAACCTCATTAGTAGCAGATAAAGAAGAATTAGAGAACTTAGGCAAAATAGATGGGTTAGTAAAGGAAGTAGGGAATAAAGTGTTTGAGTTAAATAGTGATCAAAGATTAAGATTAGAACTACAACAAGAACAAGAGGCGATAATAACTTATAAAAATAGCATGAAATATGCAGAAGAAGCAGGCATCGAAAAAGGTATTGAAAAAAATAAGATAGAAACGGCTAAAGAAATGCTTAAGAAAAATATTTCTATTAAAGACATAGTAGAAATCACTAAATTAAGTGAAGAAGAAATTTTAAAAATTAAACAAAGTAATAAATAATAATTCATATTTATGACATTAATGAAACTTCTGCATAATTATATTAGTAGAAATCTCTATACTTAAGCTGAATAGAAAGAAACGGTCACGATTTGTGACCGTTTAAAATTGAAAGTTTTATATAGTAGTTATAATACTGAAGAATTATAACTGATGGTAATATGAAAGACAAATCCTTGGTGACAAACCTAATAATTTTAAACTAACACTTCTACAACCACAAAGTTCTTTAGCAAAAGAAATTATGAAAGATCCTTATATATTTGATGTTGGTGCAATAGAATTAAAATGACTTTGCTAGAATTGGGGAATGGATTTAGTTTTATTGCTAATCAATATAGAGTGACAGTTAATGATGAAGAAAGTTTCGTTGACTTATTATTTTATCATACAAGTTACATTGTTATGTTGCAATTGAACTTAAAAAGCAAAAAATTTATACCAGAATATGCAGAAAAAATGAATTATTATTTATCTGCACTAGATGATATGTTAAAAACAGAATTAGATAATCCATCTATAGGTATTATACTTGTCAGCAATAAGAATAAATTAAATGTAGAATATGCATTAAGAGATATAAATAAGCCAATTGGAGTTAGCTCTTATGAATTATCAGAATATTTACCACCTGAAATTTTAAAAGAATTACCAACTGAAGAAGAATTAAATTTACATATTGAAAATAAATAATGACATATTTGTCTAAAGAAAGATCCTATAAAATAATGGCTAGCGAAATTAGGTAGTGAAAGAATAGATAAAACTTTTGGCCATTTATGTAAAATATTACAAATAAATATTGATATTATTTTCAATATTGGGTATAATTGATATGTAAAATAGAGGAGGAAAGATAAAATATGAAAGAAGCAACAGGTGAATTAAATATAACAGTTATAACTATCGTAGCAATTGCTGCATTAGCTGCATTTTTCTACGTATTAATTTGGCCAGGTGTTCAAGCTAATATGGCATTATCAAATGCATGTAACTCTGGTGAAGGTGTTACTGCTAATGAACCTGACGGTACAGGTTCTGATCAAGGATCAGTTACATGTGAAGGATCTAGAGCAACAGGTGATCTTAAATGTAAATATACTAATGCAAGCGGTAAAACTTACGAAAAAACTTGTTAGTTAAGAAAAAGGACGTTAAAGTATGAATGAAGCAACAGGTGAACTTAATGCCACTGTTGTGGTAATAATGGCTGTTGGGATACTAATGGCCTTTTTTTACTTTACACTTTGGCCTATAATTAAAAGTAACTATGAACAAAATGCAAGATGTAGTAGTGCTATATGTGAAAAATGTGAAAGCAATAACTGTGAAACAGTAACATGTCATGCTAAAGGCAGTGACCAAACATTCGAATGTGTATATAAAGGATAGGAAGTGAATTAAAAGTGAGAGAAGCAATAGGTGGTATATCAATATTTCAACTTGTTATAATTTTTATCTTACTTTTTACTGGAATAATGTGTCTTACTATCAATAGCTCTAAAGCGTATGCGGTTAAAGATGAAATAATAACAATGTTAGAAAGTCCAGGCTCTGGAGCAATTTCTGGTGATGTTAATGGAATAATTCCTTCAATAATAGAAAAAATTAATGAACAGGGCTATAGAAGTACAGGTGCTTCTTGTCCGGAAGGATATACAGGATATAATAGAAATGGAAGCGTTGTAGATAATAATATTTCTTTTTGTATTAGAGCAGTAAGTTCAGGAGATCAATACGTTAATGCTCTAGCTAAAAAGTGTCAGAATCCGGATAATAGTTGTACTCCTATTTCTCAATTCACTTCTGAGGGAACTTCTGATTTTCCAAAATTATATTATTATGATATTATTCTCTTTTATCAATTAGATGTTCCTTTAGTAAGTAGATTATTTAATTTTAGAGTTACTGGTTCAACAAAGGTAATAACTAGGTAGGTAAAATATGAGACAGTCAATAGGAACAGCAACTTTATTTAAGATGGTATTAATTTTTACGTTAATTTTTGCCGCTTTTCTAACGCTTACCATAACTTATAATAGAGTGTTTAAATTAAAAAATGAATCAATTTCTATTTTAGAAAAATATGATGGTACTACTGAAGCATTTAAAATAATGAATAATTATCTCAAGAGTAATGGATATAGTACCACTGGTATTTGTAAGACTCGATATGGAGTAAGAAATTATGATAATCCTATGCCAGAAGATGTTATTGATGGTGAAAGATATTATTATTGTGTTGATTTTAAATGTGAAAGTTCAAATTGTTGGTTAGGAAATAATAATACTATTCGTTATCAAATTGAGTTGTTTTTTAGTTTTAATTTACCAGCTTTTGGAAATTTAGGAAAGTTTAGAATAACGGGTGAAACTAAATCAATTAAATTGTATAATTACAGTCAAGTTTTTAGTTAGGATGATAAAATGAATATAATAGTTTCTAATAAATATCAAGCAATGCTTGGTACTTTAAATATAGATGTATATAAATCTATAAATGGAGAATTTACGGTTGATGATTTATTAAATCAATTTAGTAATGTTTTCTATAATAAAATGATAATAGATATAACAGCATTAAAAAATTATGAAGATGTTAATACAATGAAAGAATTAGCTATTAATTTTGATATGAGTAAAGTTATTATCTTATTAGATGATTCACCAATTGTTAATTCTTCAATGTATTTATCTCAATTAGTATCAATTGGTATTTATAATTTTACTAAAAGTATTGATGCTGTACCATTTTTAATTCAAAATTCTAATACTTATAAAGATGTAGCAGGTTATCAAAATCTTAACGAAAATCCAGGAGATCCAATTAAAATTAATAACGTTAGAGATGTATCTATTGGTCAAAGAATAATAGGATTTAAAAATGTTACTGATCATGCTGGGGCAACAACATTAGTGTATATGTTAAAAAAACATTTACAAAATTATTATAGAGTAAAAGCTTTTGAAGTAAATAATACTGATTTTGAATATTTTAATGATAAAGATTTAGAAAGTTCTGATTTCATGAATATATCATTTAAAATATCTAATTGTACAGATGCAGATGTTATATTAGTAGATTTAAATGATTGTGAAGAAAATATTTGTAGTGAAATAGTATATTTAATTGAGCCAGGTATAATTAAATTAAATAAGTTAATTAGAAATGATCCAAGAATATTTGATAAAATTAAAAATGAAATGATAGTGTTAAATAAAAGTGTACTAAATTCTAGTGATATATATGATTTTGAACATGAAAGTGGTAGTAGAATATTTTATAACTTACCATGTTTAGATGAAAAATTAGATAATAATAAAGAAATAGTAAGTTTTTTAATAGCGCTTGGTTTTTCAAGATTAGAAGAAGAACAATAATTCACACATAAATGTGAATTTTTTTATATAGTGTTAATATTTAGTAAAAAAAATCATAAATTCTTGACATATATTCTTAAATTAGATAAAATTTAGTTAAAGAAAGAAGGATTTTTATATGTTAATGTTAGACTTTTGTAGAGAGACAGCAAATATTTGGTCTTTATTAGGACAAGTTGTATTGATTATTAAAATAGTTATTCCACTTTTATTAATTATTTTGGGAATGGTTGATTTAGGAAAAGCTGTTGTTTCAAGTGATGAAAAAGCAATGAACAAGGCAGTAGGTACATTAATTAAAAGATTTATTGCTGCAGTAGTTGTATTCTTTATTCCTACAATTGTTAGTGCTTTATTTAGTGCAATTGGTGTAATTGGTACAAATGATAAAGCAGATTACAATATTTGTGTTCAATGTGTAACAAATGTTAATGGTGCTAGTTTTTCAGGAGAAACTTGTAAAACATTATCTGATGCTGTAACTGGAAATATAACTAAACAATAATTAGTTTGTAAGAGTGTTATTTAACATTCTTTTTTTTTACTAATTATTATGTTATAATTTTTTGTAGGTAGGGATTTTTATGAAAAAAAACATTAAGTATCTTTTGTTATTTATATTAATGGCTTGTTTTTTTTATTGTAGAAATGTATATGCAAAAGATAATACTAATATGGTAAAACCAATTGCACAATATGTTTTAGACAATCAAGATAGTGACATTATGACAGATAATATTATTAATTACGAAAACTTATGTAGTGCTGGTAATACTGGCATTATTAAAGCTATTAAAATTGTTGGAAATGTTGTGTCAATTTGTAAATGGATAGTGCCAATGTTAATAATTGTATTTGGGATGATTGATTTTGGAAAAGCTGTTATTTCAAGTGATGAGAAAGCAATGAATAAAGCTACAAAATCTTTAATAACTAGAATTATTATTGGTGTAGTTGTAGGATTACTGCCTACGACTATATTAGCTATATTAGGTTTGTTAGAAAATTTAGGAGCTGAAGATATATATAAAAATAGTTTTGGCGCTTGTACAAAATGTATTTTAGATGTTAATGAGTGTGAATAAAGCAAGCAATAATAATTACAAAAGTGAATAAATAATAAAAACCACAAAAAAGAAATAATGTTTTTGTGGTTTTTATTATGAATATGTGATAGAATTTATATGTAGAAATTTAATTATGAAGTGGAGGAATAGTTTATGAACAAAAAAGTTTACAAATATATTATTTTTGCAATATTAACTATTCTAATTTTAGGCTTTAATAAAGTAAATGCTGCTCAAGAACTTACTTGTGTTTATAAGGGTGGTATTATGTTTACACAAGATTCTAATGGTAACATGAAAATATATAATTCTCCAAATAAGACTGCTACAATTGATGATGTGTGGTCACATGAAGATTATTTAGGAAATGTAGCGATAAATTATGAATTTATTCCAGCAAATAATGTAAAAAATAATGAAGAAATGTATGATCAAGAAAATAAAACTTATCTTTCATGTCCAACTTACATTAATGATAAAGAATATTTCGATAATAGCAATAGATTACACCGAGAATATACATTTTACAAAAATTGGGGACTTTCTAGATCAAAATTAATTGATTCTTCAAATACGTTGCCTGAGACACTTCAAAGTTCAGAAAATAAAGTTGTCGAACTGACTTGCTTTTATGCAGGCGGTTATGTTTTAACTCAACAAGAAGGGGTTCAAGGTGCAGAAATTCGATTAAAAAATAATTCAAAGTCTGGGTATTATGTTTTCAGCAGTGCACCCAATTTAAAAAATACTAAATATTATAATGCTAGCACAAATACTGTAACAGCATGTCCAAGATATATTACGGTAAAATCTTCTAATATAACACTTTATGATGATAGCAATAAAGGTAAAAACGCTTTGTTAAGATCATTTAATTCTTATATTGAGGATATTACTAATTTTAATGAGATAGAACCAGTAGTAGTAGAAGATATTACTGCATGTAAAGGATTATTTGGCAATCCAGAGTTTATGCAAGGTGGTTCGGATCCAGCATATTATTTAACTGTTGCATTTTCTGTAATTAGATATGTAGCAATAATTTTACTAATTGTTTTAACTGTTATTGACTTTGTTGGCGCAGTAGCATCACAAGATAATGATATTATGAATAAAGCAATAAAAAAATTAGGAAAACGATTTGTTTTATGTATTATAATTTTTCTACTTCCATCCTTAATTAAATTTATTTTACAATATATTTATGATAGAAGTATTGACTTATGTGGAATAGGGGGATTTTAAAATATGGCTGTTTTTTATGGAATAGGCATTAGACTTGCTGCCGGAATCTATAAAGTTGCATCTTGGGCTTTTGAACTATTTTTAATATTAGCTAATGGGCAAATTATTGATGGTTCTGCTTATGAACAAATGATTTCAAACGTATATGTAATTATTGGTATAGTTTTATTATTTGTTATGGCTTTTTCATTTTTAAAATCTATGGTTGATACAGAAGACAAAAAAACAACTCAGAATACTAAAAAAATTATTATAAATATTGTAACTTCAGGTATTCTAATGGCTTTATTGCCAACAATATTTACATTTGCTTATGATGTTCAAAATTCCATATTAACTTATAATACAATTGGAAGGTTTTTTGGCTATGGTACTGTTACCATAAATCCAGACGATCCACAAGATACTTTAACTAAATTAGACCAAGTTAAATTGCAAGCAAATTCTATAACTGATGGCATTTTTACAGCATTTTTAAACGTTAATCCAGAGTATTGTGAAGATACTGAGAGCCTTATTAACTGTCAACAATCTATAATAGCTAAAGATGATGTTGCAGATGTGCTTTCTAATCAATCGTTTCAAGACACTTCAAATTTTGTAAAGCAAACAGGAGAATTTGAATATTATGATGCATTTGCTCAAAATGCTGCAGATGGTGAATTAAGTTTTAACTTTTTATTAAGTGTAATAGCTGGAGCAATTTTAATTTATGTTGCTGTATCTTTTTGCTTTGATATGGCTGTTAGATTAGTTAAATTAGTTTTTTATCAATTAATTGCTCCTATTCCAATATTTACAAGAATAATTCCAGAAGGAAAATTGAGTGGAATATTTAAACAATGGTTAAAAGTAACATCAACTTGCTACTTAGAAGTGTATATAAGAATTGCAGTTTTCTATTTTTGCATTTATATATGTAATAGCTTTTTAAATGCAAATATGTTCTCAAAATTTGAAGAATATAATTGGCAGTTAGCATTGTTTGGTAAAGCATTTGTATTAATGGGAATTGTTATGTTTATGAAACAAGCTCCAAAATTGTTCTCTGAAGTTGCAGGTTTAGATTCTGGTAATATGAAACTTGGAATAAAAGACAAATTAAAAGATGGTGGTGCTTTCGCTGCTGGAGCTGTTGTCGGAGGCGGTGTTACAGCATTAACAAGAAATGCTACAAATGCTTGGATGAGTACACATGAAAAAGATGCTAATAATAAATGGAAAAGAAAAGAAGGTGTTTCAAAAAGCCAAGTAGCTAGAAAAATGTTGACTTCAGGATTTGCTGGTGGTGTATCTGGTGCTGCTAGAAGTGGCAAAGCAGGAATTTCTGCTAAAAATTTTAATGACATGAAAAAAGCTGCTGGGGCTGGAGCAAAAGGTGCTACTGATGCTCGTAATAGAAGAGAAGCATATCGTGTTCAACATACTGGTGAAAATATTATGATGGCAAGAGCAGTAGACAAATGGGCTGATGTTAAAGCTTGGGCTGGTGGTGGTTTTGAAGCCGAAGAAGCACAATTGAAAGCATATAATGAATTTTTATCAGCATCAGATAAAGCAAAATCAGATACTGAAAAAGTTATGGCTAAATATGGAACTAACTCAAAAATTGTTAAAATGCTTGAAGCTAAAAAATATAAAGGTGTTGAAGAATCAATGGCACAGCAATTTAATTCTTTATTTGCTGGAACTGATTTATCAACAATGGAAAATACAATTAATGCTATGAAAAATCAAAAAATCGAAAAAAAATCAGTGGAAAAATTTGTTGGTTTAACAAGTTATGAGCAAGAAACTTTAGATGATATTCAAGAAAGAATTAGAACTGCTAAAACTGAAGAAGAGCGAACTAGAGCTCAAAATATGTATAATGAATTTAGGGAACGTTATAAAGACAAAATACAAAATGTTATGCAAACTGATGAAGAATATGCTAATGAACTTCGTAATCATAATGCTAGGGTAGCAGCTTATGAAGCAATGTATCAACAAGTTAGAAAAGAAACAGTCAAAAATATTCAAAGCTTGTCATTTATTAATCTCGAAAATAATCCAAAAGCCCAAGAATATATTGACAATATTGGTATCAATATTAACGATCTTTCTGCAATTAAAGCGGATATTGAAACAACTCAAAACCAATTAAATGCAATGGGAAGAGGTCAAGAGTTGAAGGTAGAATTTACTCCAGTTACAGATGCTGCTGGTAATATTCTTAGTCATACTGGAGCTGGTGATTCATTGAAAGATGTTAGTGATACAATAGAATTAGAAAGAAACCAAAAATCTGCAGAAGTTGCTCGTAAAAAAGCTGAAAGAGATTCTCGTCAACAAAATAGTGGTAAATAATATAAGGAGGGAATAGATTAGTGAAAAATAATTATTTAATACCGGCAAATACAAAGAAGAGCCAATTAATTCTTGGCTTCTTCACACCACTTGATTTAGGAATATTTATTGTTGGTTGTGTTTGGTCGTTTTTAATGGTGGTTATAATACAAGGTATTACCTTACCTGTACTCATTTTATTAATGTTACCAGCATTAATAGCAACATTTTTAGTAATGCCAGTACCACATTATCATAATGTTTTGCAATTACTAACAAACATATTTAACTTTTATACTAATCAAAGAAAATATTACTGGAAAGGATGGTGTGTATATGAAAGATTCAACATTAGTAACAAATAGTACAAAATATTCTGATTCATGGTTACCTATAAAACAAATTATGAATGGAATGATTCAACTTGATAATAATTACTATGTAACGGGTGTCAAAATATACCCAAAAAACATATTTATCATGGATTCTCAATCACAAGATAATATGATTTATAATTTAAGAAATTTTTATAACACTATTGATTATGAATTTTGGTTAATTATTGCTGATCGTCCAGTTGATATTAATTTGTATTTAGCTGAATTACAAAAACAATATAATAATCCCAATACACCAAATAATGTTAGAAAGATAATTCTACAAGATATTGATAAAGCTAATCAATTTATGAATGTTGATTATAATGTTGTTGATACAGAATATTACATCATATTCCAAGAAAAAAAATTAGAAGTGTTAAATAAAAAACTTCATAATTTAATTAGTGGTCTTGCTAGTTGTGGTCTGCAAGCAAGTCAAACTAGTAATAATGACTTAAGAATAATTTTAGACAATCTCCTTAATGGGGGAGAAACTATTAATTTTGGAACGGTGATGAGCTAATGAATAATAAGAATGAAATTGCTCCAAAAGGTATGGAGTTTAAACCTACTGAATTTGTTATAAGTGGTAAATATTCAACTATAATGACTATTGTTTCATTTCCTAAAAATATTTATGTTGGTTATTTATCAGATATAACTAATATTTCTGGTGTTAAAGTTGTAATTAAACATATTCCAATTCAATTTACAATTTTACAAAAAATGATTAATAAAGAGATAGCGGATTTAAAATCAAGATATCAAACTGAAAAAGATCAAACTTTACAAGAAAGAATTCGTCAAGATTATGAATCATTAGAACAATTTGTTAGTATGCTTGCAGCAACTCAAGCAAGAATCTTTGATTTTCAAATGCATTTAATGATTACAGCAAATAGTAAAGAAGAATTAGAGATAAAGAAAATGGAAGTTAAAAGTTATTTAAATGCTTTAGGTATGAGTGGTATATCTTTAATGTTTGAACAAGAAAAAGCCTTAAAGAGTATAGTACCAATCTTTCCGGCTCAAGATATTGAACAAAGAATTGGTACACCAATTCCATCAATTACAGTAGCAGCAATGTATCCATTTGTTTTTGATTCAATTAAAGATCCAGGATTATCATGTTTATTTGGTGTAGATTTTTCTGGTGGTGTAGTATTATTTAATCAATTTTTATATCAAATAAAGAAAGAAAATAATCGTAATAACGCTAATATTATTTTATTAGGTACTTCTGGTAGTGGTAAATCAACCGCCGCTAAATTATTACTTAGAACTCATATTAGAAATGGTTGTAAAATAGTGGCAATAGACCCAGAAGGCGAACTTGAAGAAATGACTAACGCTTTTGGAGGAGATTTCCTAGATTTAGGAAAAGGTGGCGAATTTGGCCTAATTAATCCTTTAGAAGTAGTTGTAGATGTTGATGAAGAAGAAATAGCTCAAGGTTTAGGTTATACTGTATTTACAAGAACATTACAACAATTACAAGCATTTATGAAATATTATGATCCATCAATTGATGAAGATGTACTTGCAATGTTTTCATCAGTTGTCCAAGATACTTATTTAAGATATAAAATAGATTATAATACTGATTTTACTAAATTAACTAGTGAGAATTATCCAACTTTTCAAGATGTTTATGCAACCATTAGAGGTAGATTACAATCTATGGTTGATGCTACTCATGAAAGAGATATTCTAGAGAGGCTTGAATTAAAAATTAGACCACTTGTTAATGAATTAAAATATTACTTTAATGGTCATACAACATTATCTATTAATAGTGATTTTATTGTATTTAATATTAAAGAACTTATGAATAGTACGGATAGTATTAAAAATGCTTTACTATTTAACATATTAAAATATGCTTGGGGTTTATGCTTAGAAAAAGATGTCAATACAATTATGTTTGTTGATGAAGCCCATGTTTTATTAGAATCACATAATGAACTTGGAGCAGAATTCTTAGCTCAAATTCAAAGAAGAAGTAGAAAATATAATACAGGAACTATTATTATTACTCAACAACCAACTGATTTTGCTGCCCCAAATATTATTCAACATGGTAAAGCAATATTTGATAATGCATCATATTATTTAATAATGGGACTTCGTAAACAAGCTGTTGATGATTTGGCTCAATTAGTTGATTTAAATGAAAGTGAAAAAGAAAGTATTAAAGCTTATCCACAAGGTCAAGGATTATTTATTTGTGGTAATAGAAGAATGCGTATTAATGTAGTAGTTACCCAAGAAGAATTAGATTCCTTTGGTTCTGGTGGAGGATATTAAAAGAAAGTAATTAACATGTTACTTTCTTTTAAGTTGAAGAGTAGGAGGTTATAATGACTAAAGTATTAACATTTGAAGTAGGAATTAACGGTTTAGAAGATAAAATATGGAGAAAGATAGAAATAACTGATAGTAAAACAGTCGCAGATTTAGCATATACTGTTCTTGCAAGTTTTGATTCTTTAGCTTATCATTTATATTATATAAAATATAAAAATATAACTTATAATTGTGGGATATGTATAGAAGAAGATCGTAGTAAAATTCCACCAATTAATGCAGTTAAAGCAAAATTAAGTAGTGTTGCTTTAAAAGAAAATGATACTATGGAAATGGATTATGATATGGGTTCGACAACAACATTTAAAATTAAATATTTAGGTTATAGAAATTTAGAAAAAGGACATGGAAATCATTATCCATATGTAATTGCTGGTGCTGGTCGAGGAATGCTCGATGATCTATGTGATTTTGAATTGAAAGAAATTGTAGATGATATTGATAAAAAGGGATATTCTAAACATGATTTTACTCCAGGTTATGAAAGACCTATAAAATATGATTATAGAGACTTTGATATAAAAAGAAACAATATATTATTAAAAGGATTAGTATCAGAAATAAAAGATGGGTATGAAACTAAGCATTAAATAGTTGTAAAGAAAAGGAAAATTAAAGTAAAAGCACTTGATTTTCACCATATAATACCATATAATGGTATTATGAGGTGAAAATATGGTAACTACTAATAATATAGTTAAGAATAATTTAACTAGTTATTCTAATAAAAATAATAAGATAAGTAGAGATATTCGTGATGGTAAGTTATTTAAAATAGTAAAAGGTTTATATGAAACGAATCCTAATACGCCAGGTTATTTACTTGCTGGAAGTATATATGGTCCATCATATATTTCTTTTGAATATGCTTTGGCATATTATGGCTTAATTCCTGAAAGAGTAGATACTATAACATGTGCAACTTGTAAAAAGAAAAAGAAGAAGAAATATGAAACTAAATTTGGTGTATTTACATATCGTGATGTACCAGATAAAGCTTATCCTGAAGAGATTTTATTAAAAATAGAAAATAATTATTCTTATCAAATAGCTACCCCAGAAAAAGCTATATGTGATAAACTTTATACTTTATCGCCTTTAAAGAATTATAATAATTTAGAAAATATGCTATTTAATGATTTAAGAATAGATGAAGATGAATTTAAAAATTTAGATGCTATAAAAATAGATAAGTTAAGCTATTTATATCATTCAACTAATGTTACTTTACTTGCAAAGTATATGAGGAGATATTTGGATGAATAGTATAATTGAGCAAATGTTGGGTTTATATGAAATTAAAAATAAATTTAAAGAAATAAATTATATAGAAGCTAAACATAAAAATATTGACACAATTTGAAATATTCGATATATTTTATATTGAGTAGTGCCTAGAAAACTTTTGAAGCTCTAGGTCATTCAGAGCCTAGTTTTAATAACTAGGTTTTATTTTAGTCTAAACATCATAATTTGCTTGATTATTCCATATATTTATGCTATATTATTAATGAACTCGAAAGAGTTTTTTAATTTGAAGAAATTTAGGAGGTTCTAATGGCAAAAGAAGAAAAAGAAAAGAAAACTAAAAAAGTAAAAAAAGCTAAAAATAATAAGAAAGAAGTAAAAAAAGAAGGATTCTTTAAAGGAATAAGAAATGAACTTAAGTTAGTTAAATGGCCTACTTTTAAAGAAATTTTAAAGTATACTATTGCAACAATTATATTTTGTATTATTTTAATTATTTTCTTTCAAATACTAGATTTAATTTTAGCGTATGTAAAGGGGTTGTTTAATTAATGGAAAAATTATGGTATGTTGTTAATACTTATTCAGGACATGAAAGTAAAGTAAAAGAAAAATTAGAAGCTAAAATAGAATCTATGGGAATGCAAGATTATATTTTTAGAATTGTTATTCCAGAAACAACTGAAGTAGAAGTTAAAGATGGTGTTAAAAAAGAAAAAATTAAAAAAATGTTTCCAGGTTATATTTTAGTAGAAATGATTATGTCTGATGAAGCTTGGTATATTGTTAGAAATACACCAGGTGTTACTGGATTTATTGGTTCAAGTGGTAAAGGAGCTAAACCAACACCATTATTACCTCAAGAAATAGATCGTATCTTAGTTAATATGGGTATGAGTAGAGTCAATGTTGAAGATGACCTTAAAGTGGGCGATGAAGTAAGCATTGTTGATGGTCCATTTAAAGGTATGATTGGTAAAGTTGATAACATTGATGCTGAAAATAATAGATTAAATATTATCATTAATTTATTTGGTCAAGAAACATCAGTTGATGTAGAATTATTCCAAGTAAGTAAAAAATAATTGCTAGAAATAGCAATTTTTTTGTGATTTGTTATGTGCTAAATGCACTCTAAAAGTTCTGCTATTTGCACAGCAAAAGTACTGCTAAATGCACAATAGTAATTGATTATTATATAATAATATGTTAAATTAATAGTAGAGGAGTGGTTATTTATGCCTTTAACAAAAGAAAATTATACTAAAAGATTAGTCGATGATGAAATTGCTGAATTATTAAAAATATTTGGTTCAGTTAGTATAGAAGGCCCAAAGTATTGTGGAAAAACTTGGACAGCGTTAAATCATGCTAATTCTATGGTGTTACTAACAAAATCCGATAATCCTAATTCTGATTATCAAAAAGCTTTAATAAATAGAGAGTTAATATATACAAATGAATATCCTGAACTAATTGATGAGTGGCAATCTATTGAGCAAATATGGGATGATGTAAGAACTAAATGTGATTCTGATGGAAAGAGTGGTAAATTTATTCTAACAGGATCTTCAGTTCCAGTTAGACCTGATAAAATATTTCACTCAGGAGCAGGTAGAATTTGCAAATTAAATATGTATACAATGTCTTTATATGAATCTGGTGATTCTGAAGGGGTAGTATCTCTTTCTGATTTATTCGAAAACAAAGATATAGCTGTGAATTTGAAAAATAAACCATCTATTCAAAAATATGCTGATTTAATTATTAGAGGTGGATGGCCAGCGAGTTTAAAGTATGATAGTAAAAATTACTATAGATTACCAGAAAGCTATATTCAAGATGTTCTAGATCATGATATCAATTATGATGGTATTACTAGAGATAAAGAAAAAATGCGGATGTTATTAAGATCTTTAGCGAGAAATGAAACTACACTTGCCACTAATGAGAAGTTAGTAAGTGATATAAAAAAATATGCCACGAATAAACAATATCAAATAACTAGAAATACTGTTGCAGACTATTTAAATGTTCTAAACAATATTCATTTAATTCAAAATCAATTACCATTTTCAGAAAAAATTCGTTCAAGTGTGAGAGTAGGAAAAACTGCGAAAAGACATTTTGTCGACCCATCACTAGCTTGTGCAGTTTTGGGACTTAAACAAGAACAATTAATGAATGATTTAGAATTATTTGGATTTATGTTTGAGTCTTTAGTAGTTAGAGATTTAAGAATATATATAGAATATTTAGGTGGTCATATATATCATTTCCATGATAATAATACTGGTGATGAAGTAGATGCTATAGTAGAATTAAGAGATGGAAACTATGGTGCTATAGAAGTTAAATTAGGTGTTGGTAAAATAGAAGAAGCTGCAAATAATTTACTTAAATTTTCTAAAAATTGTGAAGTACAGCCTAAATTTATGTGTGTAATTAGTGGTATGATTGACTATGCTTATAAAAGACCAGATGGAATATATGTAGTTCCAATAACAGCACTAAAGCCATAAAATTTATAATAATAAAGCCACCCTAATTGGGTGGCAATTTAAATATGTTTTAATAGTTTCTTTTCTAAAATTACAATTAATTTATATAATAAGTAAGAAATAAGAGCCAGTAGTATAATACCTGTCATGACATAATTAAGATTAAAGACTTGTTTACCATAGACTATTAAATAGCCTATTCCTTGTTTACTAACTAAAAATTCTCCCATTATAACTCCAACTAAAGTTTGAGCTACACATAATTTAAAAGAAGCAATAATAGTTTGATAACTATTAGGAATAACTAAATGAGTAAGTATTTGTAATTTACTAGCATTTAGAGATTTAAACAGTTTAAGTTGATAACTAGGTGTAGTTAAAAAACCATTATAAATAGTTATTATGCTTACAATTAAATTAATTAGTAAAGCCATTAAAATAATGCTTTTACTATTAGCACCACAGACAATTATGATAAGTGGACCTAAAGCAACTTTGGGAAGAGAATTTAGCATAGTTAAATAGGGATCAATTATCCGAGCAAAAAGTTTAAATTGATAAAGGATTATAGCAATTAGAAAACCTAAAGAAATACCTAAAATAAATGCAATTAATACTTCTTTTAAAGTAATAAATATATGGATAAAAAAATTATTATTATTAATAAGCTCTATAATAGTTTTAAATATCCTTGATGGACTAGAAAAAATAAAAGAACTAATAACACCGATATTAACAAGTAATTCCCATAAAAAGATAAATATGATAATTAAAAGAATTTGCCAAAATAAAATTTTAATTTTGGTATTTTTTAATTTTTTTAAATATTGTTTTTGTTCATTACTCATTCATATCTAAATCCTTCCATATTAAGTCAAAATATTCTTCATATTGGTTATCTCTTCTTCTTGTAAATATGGAATCATTATTTTTAAATTTAATATCAATAATATTTTTTATAGTAGCAGGCCTTTTAGATAACACGATAACTTGATCAGAAAACGTAATTGCTTCTTCAATATTATGGGTTACTAAAATAGCACTTTTACCTTCTTTTCTTAGGATTTTATAAACATCATCACTAATTAATAATCTAGTTTGTTGATCTAGAGCACTAAATGGTTCATCTAATAAGAGTAAATCAGGATTAATTGCCAGAGTTCTAATTAAAGCAACTCTTTGTTTCATTCCACCAGATAAACTTTTTGGATAATTATCTTTAAATTCTTGTAAATTATATAACTTTAGTAAATAATCAACATATTCTAATCTTTCTTTTGTAATGTTCTTTTGTAATTTTAAACCTAAAGTGGCATTTTCATAAATGGTAAGCCAAGGAAGAAGAGCATCATTTTGTAACATATAAGCTGTTTTAATTTTATCTTTAAGTATACAGCCAGAATAATCTTCATCAAGTCCACTGATAAGAGAGAGAAGAGTGGATTTACCACAACCAGATGGACCAACTAAAGAGATTATTTTTCCCTTTTCAATATCTAAATTGATATTAAAAAGGGCATTAATTTCTCCTTCCTTAGTATGATAATTTTTAGTTAACTCTTGAATTTTAATTAAATTATTCATAGAGATTATTTACCATATCTTTATAGTAAACAGTCTTTTCAATTAATTTATTATCCTTTAGTAAACTTACTAAAGTGTTAAAAAATTCTTCTTCAACAAAAGGTGTTTCTAACCATACATCGGCATTCTTATATCTTTCAATCATAATAGTTAAATCTTCTATACTTGTATCACTAAATTGTTTTTGAATACACTCAGCTATATCTTTACTAGAATTATTGAAAGTATAATCTATTCCCTTTTTAATAGCCTTAGTAAATTTTGTTAATAATTCCTGATTTTCCTTTATATAACTTTTACGAGCATAAAATGCAGTATAAGGAAATGGATCAGAATATTTTCCGACACTTGTCACAATATAACCATTTTTATTTTGTTCTAATTTAGATGCTAGTGGTTCAAATAAATTAACATAATCACCTTCGCCACCAATAAATGCACCCGATAATTCAGCAAATTCAATCGCATCATTGATATTTACTTTATTTTTATCTATTCCTTGATTTTCTAAAGCTTTTAGAAAACTTAAACCAGGCATACCAGTACTTCTTCCAATAAGTATTTCTTTGCCCACTAAATTTTCCCATTTAAAATCTTTATCGTTTCTTGCTAACATAAATTGGCCATCTCTTTTAGTAAGTCCTGCAAATACTTGGAGATAATCTTTTTCTCCTCCTAAATAAACATAAACTGCTGATTCTGGACCTGCTAAGCCAACTTCTGTATCATTAGAAAGTACTGAAGCTGCAACATTATCACTACCACTAACTAACATTAAATCAATATTAATTCCTTCATCTTTAAAGTAACCATTTTCGATAGCAACATAAAATGGTGTATAAAAAATACTATGAGTTACTTCTGATACTTTAATTGTTGTTAAATTACTATCATCTTTATTATTTTTCATAATAAATAACCCAGTAATTAACCCAATAAATATTAAGATAACTAAGCCAGTTAAAACATAAATAACTTTTTTCTTCAAATAAAACACTCCTTACAATTATAATATATTCATAATGAAAGTTTGTGTTATGAAAAAGGAACTAGTCTAATACAAGACTAATTCCTTCTTCTAAGTTATTTGTAATACCATATTTTTCAGCAAAATAATCAATTTGTTCTTCAAAAGGTATAACTTCATCAGTTATATCACTATAGAAGTGGTTTCCATTATCAACATATTGTATACTACCATTAGGATTATAATCTTTAGAAACAAAGTATTCATTTGGATTAATATTTATACCATAATATAAGTAATTTCTAACACCAAACCATGCTTCAAATTGATGAGGATCTTCATCAATTATATCAAGGTACCATTCTGGGTTAGCAAATACAGTTGATTGACCAGGTCTTGCCATTTGTTCATAGATATTTCGCTCATCTCTTCCATCATTAATAAACCAACGAGGAACACGATAAGCACGATTACCAAAAATGTTTCCAACGACATAACCACAAGTATAATTATTTTTATTAGATTCTTTAGTTTGAATAGTACATACTAATTTTTCTTCTTCACTTGTTAAATTATGTTTAATTGGAATATATTCATTCATAAACTCTTCTGGTGTATTATAAACTAAACGCATAAATAAACATTCAACCATATAATCAAGAACTTGATCTTGTAGTTCATTACTTATATAACTTCCCACAAAAGCATTAGCTATATAATCTATTGGTGTATATGCATTATTATTGTTAAAATATTGAGCAGATATAATATTTAATTTTTCACGATTAAAAACTACTGGTAAAATATCATTAACTATTTCATCATAGTTTATTTGTGGATTTTCAATAATTTTTTCATTTATATATTGATACATTAAAAATAAATCACGATTAGATAAATCAAATAATTTACTAATATATTCTATTTTATATTGATTTGTAATATTAGCTTCCGCTATTTCCCTAACACCATCATAAATAGTATTATATGTAATATATGGACTATCAAAATGTAATATATCCTGAGCTAAATAGGTAAGTCTTTCAGTTATTGTTTGCTCAGCATTAAATGGACGATGATTATTAGTATAAGTTTGAAAGAAATATCTGTTAGAACTATTTAATTCAAAATTTCTGATATAAAAGTTAGAAGTACCATCTTTCATTAAGATATTATCTGGAATAGTAAAAATATCTTTTTCTAAATGGTTAGTTTCAATTTCATCAATTTCTTCTTCTTTTTCATCTTCATCTTGAGATTTATAGTTATCAAAACCATAAAATTTAGTTACATCAATATCACTTTCTACAACATATGTAGGTCTATTTGGATCTATTGTTTCATCACAATCAACAACATGGTCAGGAACATTAGGATCTTTAGTTAATACTGTAAATTCACTAGCATCTATAACATTATTACTAATAATAGAACTATAAACTTCTTCTTTATTTTTATTATTTTCTGATTTTCGAGCATTACAAAGAAGAGCAACATTAGCAACAGCAAGAATACCAATTACTCCTTTTAATATTACCTTCTTAAAATTAATAACATAATCATTTTTAGGCTTACTCATAGTTCTCAACCCCTCAATAGTCACTTATTTTACTAAAATATTCCTTATTTGTCAACTTTTTGACTTAAATTTACGTCAAAATCATTGATTTAGTCATAATTTAGTGCTAGACTAAATCTATAACTTTTAGCCCGTTGGTGAAGCGGCTTAACACACTGCGTTCTCAGCGCAGCATTCACGGGTTCGAACCCCGTA
>CANQZN010000007.1 GCA_947628365.1 uncultured Bacilli bacterium
CCTTAAATTTTTAGAATACAGGGGATATGACTCAGCTGGTGTTGCTTATGTTAAAAATAAAGAAATAAAAATAGTTAAAGAAGTAGGAAGAATAAGTGTTTTAGAAAATTCTTTAAATAAAGATGAGAATACTTATATTGGTATTGGTCATACTAGATGGGCTACTCATGGAGTACCTAGTAAAGTTAATTCTCATCCTCATAAAAGTGGTAAATTTACTGTTGTTCATAATGGCATTATTGAAAACTATATGGAACTTAAAAATATGTTAATAGAAAAGGGTGTTAATTTTGTATCTGATACTGATACAGAAGTTATTCCAGCTTTATTAAATTATAATTATGAACAAACAAAAGACACTGATATAGTAAAAGTCATTAATAAAACAATTAATATGCTTAAAGGGAGTTATGCTCTTGGAATAATTTGTGATGATGATTTAGATAATATTTATGCAACTAGATATGATAGTCCTTTAATAATTGCTCATGATCAAAATGGTTATTTTATTGCTAGTGATGTGCCAGCCATATTAAATTATACTAATAAATATGTTTTATTAGATAATTTAGAAATAGCTAAAATAAATGTTAATAACTTGACAGTTTTCAACAATGATTTACAAGTAGTAAGTAAAGAAGAATTAACATTTGTTGGCACTAGTGATGATGCTATGTTAAATGGTTATGAACATTATATGTTAAAAGAAATTCATGAAGAAGCTAAAGTATTTTTAGATACTTTTAATTATTATGTTGTAGATAATCAATTTAAAGAAACAATGACTGATTTAAAAGATTATAAAAATATTCATATAGTTGCTTGTGGTAGTGCTTATTATGTTGGCTATATAGCTAAATATTTAATTGAAAAATATGCAAATATTCCAGTATTAGTGGAAGTAGCTAGTGAATATCGTTATAAAGAAAATTTTTATACAAAAGATACTTTAGTCATAATTATTAGTCAATCAGGTGAAACAGCAGACTCACTTGCAGCCTTAAGACAAGCCAAAGAAGATGGTATTGATACCCTTGCTATTGTAAATGTAGTGGGTTCATCTATTGCAAGAGAAGCAAAATATACATTATATGTTAAAGCTGGTCCAGAAATAGCAGTAGCAACTACAAAAGCCTTTTTAGCTCAAGCTACACTTTTAGCACTACTTACAGTTAAATTATCTAAAAATAATGAATTATTAAAAGAATTTAGTGGAATAGATAAATATATAGAAGAATTATTAAATAGAGATTATTTAAAATACGCTAAAGTAATATATGAACATAATGATACTTTCTTTATTGGTCGTAATATAGATTATGCTTTATGTTTAGAAGGTAGTTTAAAATTAAAAGAAACTTCTTATATTAATGCGGTAGCATTTCAAGCAGGTGAACTAAAACATGGAACTATTTCCCTAATTAGTGAAAATACTCCAGTTATTGCAATTAATACTTTAGATAGTATTAGAAGTAAAACAATTAGTAATATTAAAGAAGTTAAAGCAAGAGGGGCAAATGTCCTTTATATAACAAATGAAAGTGTTAGTGATAATTTCTATAATGATATTATCTTAATACCTAAAGTATCAGATATTGTCAGTCCTATTTTAACAGTTATACCTTTGCAATTAATTGCTTATGAAGTAGCTAAATTAAGAGGCTGTGATATAGATAAACCTAGAAATTTAGCTAAATCAGTAACTGTTGAGTAATTATTTCTTTTTACATAAAGTAAATAGATCACGAGTAAGTTCTTCTTGAAATTTTTCTTGGGAAAGATTTGGTGTCAAACCAAATCTTTTAATATTATTATAATATTGGCGTCTTGTATTTAAATCTAATCTAATTATTTTATTTAAATAATAGAAAGCTTTATCAGGATCATTCTTATAAATTTCATATAATTCTACTGCATACATATAACTAGCTAGATATTCTTCTTGACTAGCATAATATAAATTTAAATATTCTGTTAAAGAAAACTTTCGTAAATCTTCTGGTAATAAATATCTATATCTCTTTATTTCTTTACCACTTTGAAAGTTATGTAAATTATTTTTTTCAATATCCATTAGAGCAATAGTTAAATTAATTAAGATAGCATCATCTATAGTATTTAAATGACGATTAATTCTAGCAATCATCCCTTCTTCACTATTAAGAGTATTAGTTATATAATCTTGAGCAACTAATTCCATAAATAAAGTAGATATTTCTACAAATAAACCTTTTTCTATATCACAATCATATGGGTTAATTTCTAAACAAATAGCATGAGTATATTCATGGATTGCAATAAGTAAATCATTAATTGTAGAGTCACGATAAACATTGATAAATGTTTCATCAGTGCAAATTAAATGAAATGTTTCGCCGGAAAATAAGTTTTCTTCACTATCAGTTAAAAAGATAGTATGATCATAACGATAATTAAATGGTTTTAAAAATATTTTATAAAACTTAGAATTTAAATTTTTGAAAAAATCATGAGTTAACTCAATAATATCATCTTTACTTAAACTAGATGTTTTGAAATCTATTATAGGTTGACTATTTTCATCAGTTTGGTTAACTTCATTATAAGTATCCATAAAAGAATTTCCTTTTTCTAAAAATTCTTGATAAAAAGGAAAGAAAAATTTTACTTTTTCTAAAGCTTCTTTTCTTAAATTATATTGATTTAAAATCCCTTCAACTGGTCTTCTTGGGTTTTGAAGTTCTTCAATATTACTTTTTAATTGTTCTTTGTCAAAATCAACAACATCTAACATAAAAGATGAAAAACCATCTGTATTTAAACTTTCTAAATAATTTAGTCTATCAATTAGAGTATCGACCGTCCAACTATATTTTTGCATAACCTCACCCCAATATGCTTTCTAGAATACCATTATTCTTATACTATTTCAATGGAAAATTTTTAAAATTTGCAAATATCTTAAATTTAATATATAATTTACTCGGTGATATTTATGCAAATTGATTCAGTAAATGAACCTTTAATTGCAATCCGTGTGAGTCAATATCCAGTAGATAAAAAGTGTGAGTTTTTATTACTAGGAAGAAGTAATGTTGGCAAAAGTAGTTTTATTAATACTTTAATTGAAAGAAAAAACTTTGCAAGAACTAGTGCAAAACCAGGTAAGACACAAACTCTAAATTTCTATTTAGTTAACGATAATTTTTATTTAGTTGATGTTCCTGGTTATGGTTTTGCCTCTGTTTCTAAAGAACAACAAAAAAAGTTTGGCAATATGATTGAAGATTATATAAAAACTAGAGAAAATTTATGCCATGTTTTTTTACTTGTTGATTATCGCCATAAACCTACTGAAGATGATATACTAATGTATAATTATTTAAAATATTATAATTTAAATGTTACTATAGTAGCTACTAAATATGATAAAGTTACAAAAAACGGACGTGTAAAACAAGATAAAATTATTAAAAATACTTTAGATTTAAAAGAAGATGAAAACTTTATTCCTTGGTCAACTTTAACTAAAAAAGGAAGAAGTGAAGTATTAGACATAATTTCTAAATATTTAAATGAAGAAGTATTAGATTAGAAAGGTGATATTATGAATAAAAAGGGTTTTACCTTAGTTGAACTTTTAGCAGTTATTGTTATTCTTGGTATAGTGGGAGCAATTGCTATGGCAGGTATTGGTAATTTAGCTAAAAATACTAAAGAAGAAATGCTAGATAAAAAAATTACTATGATTGAAGAATCTGCAACTTTATATGGAGAAGATATTAAAGGAAGTATTATGGCTAGTTCAAATACTAAAAAGTATGATGGTTATCCTTGTAAAACTACCTCTGTATATGAGTTAGTTAATAGTAATTATCTTTCTAAGGATAATAATAATACATGTCAAAGATATGCAGGTCGTACTAGTGGATGTATTGAAGATCCTAGTGGAAATCTAAAATATCTTGATTATTTAAATATAGTAGTTTATGTAAAAAATAAAAGAGTTAGAGCAACTGTAGTTTATGGAGATAATGCTAGTATAAGTTGTAGATAGGGGGATTTTATGAAAACTGTCTGTTTAATTGGTAAACCAAATACAGGTAAAAGTAGTATATTTAATCGCTTAATAAATGAAAAAAAAGCGATTATTTTAGATGAACCAGGAGTTACTCGGGATAGAATTTATGGCATTGTTAATTATCAAAATAAAAAATTTAATTTAATTGATACTGGTGGTATTCATGGTGATGATGATAATTTTAATAATGATATAAAAATCCAAGCTGAACTAGCGACAAGTGAAGCTGATTTAATTTTATTTGTAACTGATGGTATTGAAGGGGTTACGGATGCTGATAAAAGTATTAGAAATATGCTTAAAAAAAGTGGTAAAGAAGTAGTAGTAGTCGTAAATAAAATTGATAATACTAAAAGAAATGATAATATTTATGCCTTTTATGAACTAGGTTTTCCTCTAGTTTTAGGTGTTTCTGCTGAACATAATTTAGGTTTTAGGGAACTTTTAGATTATATTACTAAAGATATAGGGGAAGTAGAAGTTGAAGAGGAAGATATTGTTAAATTTTGTTTTATAGGAAGACCTAATGTAGGTAAAAGTTCCCTAATTAATGCTCTTTTAAATGAAGATAGAGTAATTGTTAGTGATATAGCAGGAACTACTCGTGACTCAGTTGATACTAGATTTACTTATGATAAAAAAGATTATATTGTTATTGATACAGCTGGTATGCGTAAAAAGGGTAAAATATTTGAAAATATAGAAAAATATAGTCTAATGCGTAGTATGAAAGCAATAGAGAGAAGTGATGTTTGCGTTTTAGTAATAGATGCTGAAACTGGTATTATTGAACATGATAAGCATATCTTGTCTTATGCGATATCTGCTGGTAAAGGTATTGTCATTGCGGTTAATAAATGGGATACTATTAAAAATCCTGATGAAGATTTAAAAAAATGGAAAACAGAATTAGAAGTATATTTTAAATTTGTCCCTTATATTAATTTTGTTTTTGTTTCTGCTAAAACGAAAAAAAGGCTTCATACTTTAATGCCAGAAGTTATTAAAGCTTATGAAAATAATCATAAAGAGATTAAAACTAGTACTCTAAACGATATAATTAATGAAGCAGTTAGTTTACATGAACCTCCTTCTTATAAAGGTAAAAGATTAAAGATTTATTTTACTAGTCAAACAGGAACTAGACCCCCTAAGTTTACATTCCAAGTTAATAATAAAGGATTAGTTCATTTTAGTTATGAAAGATATTTAGAAAATAAGTTAAGAGAAGCTATTCCTTTAGAAGGGACACCAATTATTTTACAATTTAAAAATAAGAGTGAAAAATAGATAGTTAAGCCTATTTATTTTTTTTATTTATATTTTCTACAATAAAAATGTGTAAAAGTTTTTTAATCTTATTGACTTTAAAATTATTTTTTTGTAGAATTAGTATAGAAATATAGAGAAGATAATATTTCTGAATATTAAAAATGGAAGGAGGGATATAATGGATAAGAAGAATACAATGCTATTAACTGTAATCGCAGTTGCTACATTATTAGTTGCTGTTGTTGGTGCAACATTTGCATATTTCTCTTTAACTACAGAGACAAAAGATTATTCAAAAACAACCGTTACTGGTACGACTAGTAAAATACCTTCAATTACATTAACAAATGAAAATAAAAATTTATATTTAAAAGTTAATGCAACTGAAATGGCTCAAACTAGCATTAATAAAAAATTTTATGCAGTTACTTCTGATGAGCAAAGAAATGTAACTTCAGAAACAAGCTACAATATTTTAACTATAACTACTACTGATGGTGAAACTAACACAAAATATAAATGTGGAGGTACAGTTAAAGTTACTGTATCTGGAACTATGACTGATGCAGATATTCAACCTGGTGATGTTTCTATAGTGTTAACAAATCTAGATGGTCAAGATGGAACTACACTTATGGATTTAGCTGGTTTAAAAGAAACTAAAAAAACTCAATCAAATGAATTAACTATTGATTTGGAAGGTAATACTTCTGCTAATGTATCAGCTTATGTAATGATAGAAAATAAAAATGCTGATCAAAATTATTTAGCTGATAAAAATTTAACGGTTGAAATTGAAGCAGAAAATATTGCTTGCCCAATTCAACAATAACAGTATTTAATATCCATTATATTGGAAATTCTGAAAAGAGAAGTGTTATCTTCTCCTTTTTTATGTTTATAAATAACACCTTTAAAACATATTTGCTTATATTATAATAGGGTGTTAAAATGGTCAATTTTTATATTAATGCATCAGTTTATATGCAAGTGTTATTAGCAACATTAATGACTTGGGGAATTACTGCTTTAGGAGCTTCTGTTGTTTTCTTTTTTAAGAAAGTAAATGGGACAGTTTTAGATGCTATGTTAGGTCTTTCTGCTGGTGTTATGATTTCTGCATCTTTTTTCTCTTTATTAAAACCCGCTATTGAAGAAGCAAATGATATGGGAATGCAAGCTTGGTTTGTCGTGTCAATTGGTTTTTTAATTGGTTGTATTATTTTAATTTTAGGAGATAAATTTTTTGAAAAAGTATTAGTTAAAAAACGGAAAAAAGATATTAAAGGGATAAAAAGAAGTTTAATGTTAATATTCTCTATAACATTACATAATATACCAGAAGGCTTAGCAATTGGAGTTGCTTTTGGTTCAATTGCTAATTCTTCTACTACTTTAATGTCTGCCTTTATGTTAGCAGTAGGTGTAGGTATTCAAAATTTTCCCGAAGGGACTGCTGTTAGCTTACCACTTAGAAGAGAAAATGTTAGTCGTTTAAAATCATTTATTTGGGGAATGCTTAGTGGTATAGTTGAACCTATCGCCGGTATTCTTGGTTGTATGTTAGTAATGTATGTTAAAAATATTTTACCTTTCTTTTTAGCCTTTGCTTCTGGTGCAATGATTTATGTCGCAGTATCTGAACTTATTCCCGAAAGTCAAAATAATAAATATAAAACTTTAATGAGTTTCTTTACGATAGTTGGTTTTATTATCATGATGATGCTGGATGTCGCATTTAGTTAATAATTAAGTAATAATAACGAAATTTATAGATTTAAATAACTAAATCTGTGAATTTCGTTATTTTTTTTACAAATTTAACAATAAAAAAAGGAAATCGAAGGGTAGGTACCTAATATTATAAGTGAAGAGAGGAAAATAAAAATAATTGTAATCTCTTTAATATTAAAAAGAAAAGGAGGTGAAAAATGTTCACCAAAGATACAACCAAAGAACAATTCTATAATTTATCTTATGATCGTATCTTTAAGACAGTGTTAATAAATGATGATTATAGGTTTCTTACTATGTTATTAAGAGACATATTAGAAAATAATACTTTAGAGGTAATACATGCAGAAGCAATAGAATTACCGGTAACTAGTGTTGATGAGAAAGTAAAAATATTAGATGTTTTAGCTAAAGTAGGAGAAGAATTATTTAATATAGAACTTAATAGTTGTTTTGACACAGCAATATTAGAAAGAAACTTAAATTATTATTTTAGACTATTAAATGAACGATTTTTTAGGGGGGATAAAGAGCCAAAATATAGAAAAGTATTGCAAATCAATTTAAATATAAAAAACGATGCAAAGTATGACAAAGAAGAAATAAGAATATATAATTTAACAAGAAAAGAACTATATTATGAAGATTTTAAGATAATAAATATAAATGTTGTTAGATATAAAAAGATATGGTATGATAAAATCATAAAAGAAGGAATAAGAAACCATATATATCTAACCTCATTAGTAGCAGATAAAGAAGAATTAGAGAACTTAGGCAAAATAGATGGGTTAGTAAAGGAAGTAGGGAATAAAGTGTTTGAGTTAAATAGCGATCAAAGATTAAGATTAGAACTACAACAAGAACAAGAGGCGATAATAACTTATAAAAATAGCATGAAATATGCCAAAGAAGAAGGTCATGAACTAGGTAAAAAAGAAGGAATTGAAGAAACTAAACTAGAAATGGCTAAAGAAATGCTTAAGAAAAATATTTCTATTCAAGACATAGTAGAAATCACTAAATTAAGTAAAGAAGAAATTTTAAAAATTAAACAAAGTAATAAATAGTATTTAGTGATACTATAAAAATGTAAGAAAAAGTCCAAACATAACACTTTCATAAAGAAATATTGAAAGCGGATTGTGTAATGAAGTAATAATAACGAAATTTATAGATTTAAATAACTAAATCTGTGAATTTCGTTATTTTTTTTATAAATTTAACAATAAAAAAAGGAAATCGAAGGGTGAGTACCTAATATTATAAGTGAAGAGAGAAAAATAAAAATAATTTTAATCTCTTTAATATAAAATAGATGGGAGGTGAAAAATGAACACCGAAGAAAAAGAATTCTTTGATTTATCTTGTGATCGAGTATTTAAAGCTGTAATACTAGATAGTAAAGATTATCGATTTTTAACTTTATTATTAAGGGATATAATGGAAGATGATACACTAGAAATAAAGAGTGTAACAGTATATGAAATACCAGTAACTAGTGTAGAAGAAAAAGTTAAAATAGTTGATATTATAGCAAAATTAAAAAATAATAAAGTAATAAATGTGGAATTAAATACTAGTTTTGGAAAAGCAGTAAAGGAAAGAAATATATTTTATTACTATGGCTTATTAAATCGAAATATTAAAAGAGGAAAAGAAGGTAAGAAACCTAAATATGACGAAATAATTCAAATAAATCTTAATTTAATAAGTGAAGATAAATATGACAAAGAAGAAATTAGAATATATAATTTGGCAAGAGAAGAAGTATATTATGAAAATTTCAAGATAATAAATATCAACGTTGTTTACTATAAGAAATTATGGTATGATAAGATAATAAAAGAAGGAATAAAGGAACACATATATGTAGTAGCATTAGCATCAAAGAAAGAAGAATTAAAAGCTTTATCGAAATTGGATAGGTTAGTTAAGGAGGTAGCAGATAAAGTGTTTGAATTAAATGATGATGATAATGAAAGAATGAAAATAGAACAAGAAAGAGATGCAAGATTAATTTACGAAAATAGTATGATATATGCCAAAGAAGAAGGTCATGAACTAGGTAAAAAGGAAGGAATTGAAGAAGGCATCGAAAAAGGAGAAAGCAATGCTAAACTAGAAATGGCTAAAGAAATGCTTAAAGATAATAATTCAATTGACAAAATAATTCAATATACTAAATTAAGCAGAGAAGTAATTTTAAAAATTAAACAAAGTGAGAAATAATAATTCATATTTATTAATGATACTATAAAAATGTAAGAAAAAGTCCAAACATAACACTTTCATAAAGAACTATTGAAAGTGGATTGTGTAATGAAGGAGGTAGTTGGTAAAGTGTTTGATGAAAAAGAAATCGAAAGAATGAAAAAAGAGCAAGAGAGAGATGCCAGATTAATTTATCAAAATAGTATGATATATGCCAAAGAAGAAGGAGAAAGGCAAGCTAGAATTGAAGTAGCTAAAGAAATGCTTAAAGATAATATGTTTATTAAGGACATTGCAGAAATCACTAAATTAAGTGAAAAAGAAATTTTAAAATTAAAATAACGGAGATTAAAATATTTACTCCGTTATTTTTTAATAATTTGATAACTTTATAACCTAAGTAAAACGTGTTATAATCATTTTAGGTGGTTTTATGTTAGAGTTAATTAACTACAATTTATATATAAATGATAAAACTTTATTTAAAGATTTAAATTTAAAAATAAATCCGGGTGAAGTTCATGTTTTAATGGGCAAAAATGGTGTTGGTAAGAGTAGTATTGCATCATCAATTATGGGAAGTACTAATTATAAAGTAGATGGTACAATTAAATATAATGGTGAAGATATTACTAACTTAAATATTTATGAAAGAGCTAAAAGAGGTATATATTTATTAAGTCAAATGCCAATGCAAATTGAAGGGGTAACTAATGCAGAAATGTTAAGGGTAGCGTTATCCGAGAAAAATAATGCTCCTGTGAATATATTTGAATTTAGTAAGGAATTAGAGGCTATTTGTAATAGTTTAGAGCTTGATAAAAGTTTTATTCATCGGGAAATAAATGTTGGTTGTTCTGGGGGAGAGAGAAAAAAAATAGAATTATTACATATGTGGATGCTTAAACCATCTTTTATAATATTAGATGAAATAGATTCTGGTCTTGATGTCGATGCGATTAAATTAGTAGCAAGTTCTCTTAATAAATATTTAAAAGAATATAAACCAGCAATTTTAATTATTACCCATTCAGATACCTTTATTAATAGTTTTGATGATTGTTATGTTCATTTACTTGGGGATGAAAAAATAATTAAAAGTGGACATAAAGATTTAGCTAAAGAAATATTAACAAAAGGTTTTAAAGAATTATCTGATACATTTGTTATAAGTGAGAATTAGTTTTATGAATAAATTATTAGTGAGTGATATTATAGATTTAAATGATAATAATTGTATATTAAATCTAGTAAATAATGATATAACAATTAATGTTTATGGTGATAATACTATTTATTTAATAAAGGAAGAGATTAATAATTTAACAATTAATATGCAAAATAAAAGTATATTAAGAGTTTATATAAAAGATAATGATATTAAAAATATAAATAATATTACTATTAATCAAGAAGATAACTCTAAAATTTATTTTAATGTATCATGTTCTAACAATGATAATTATAATTTAAGAGTTGATAATAATATTAAAGGTAATAATAATGAGTCATATATAAATATTAGAAATATTAGTAATAATGGTTTAAGTAAAATAATTATAAATGTTTTAGTAGATAAAAAGACAATTAATAATATAGCAGTAGAAGATTTAAAAGGAATAAATAATGGTGGATTCGTTCATATAGAGCCAAATATAGTAGCATTAAGTAATGAAGTAGAAGCTAATCACTTAACAACAATTGGAGGGTTAGATAAAGATTCATTAAATTATTTAATGAGTAAAGGTATAAAAGAAGATATTTCTAAAAAAAAATTATTAGAGGGCTTTTTAAAAAGCAATATGGATAATTATATAAATGAAAATTATGGAGGTGATTAAATGCATAGAGAAGATTTTCCCATGTTAAATCAAGATATAATATATTTAGATAATGGAGCAACTAGTTTAAAACCTAAAAGTGTTATTGCAAAACAAGTAGATTATTATGAAAATTATAGTGCTAATGCGCATCGTGGGGACTATGATATATCTTATAAAGTAGATTTAGAATATGAAAATACTAGAGATTTAGTAAGAGATTTTATTGGGGCTAAAAGAAAAGAAGAAATAGTTTTTACAAGTGGTACTACTGATAGTTTAAATTTGATAGTTAATGGTTTTTTTGCTAATCTTTTAGAAGCAGGGGATGAGATATTAATAACTAAAATGGAACATGCTTCTAACGTTATGCCTTGGTTTAGAATAGCCGGTGAAACAGGAGCAGTCATTAAATATATTCCCCTAGATGATAATTATTTTGTTACTTTAGAAAACGTTAAAGCATCTATAACACCTAAAACAAAAGTAATTAGTTTAGCTGAAATTACTAATGTAGTGGGTGATATAAGACCAATTAAGGAAATAACAAAATATGCTCATGAAAAAGATATCTTTGTTGTAGTAGATGGCGCGCAAAGTGTTCCACATAAGAAAATTAATGTTACTGATAGTGATATTGACTTTTTAGCATTTTCTGCTCATAAAATGTTAGGTCCTACTGGTGTAGGGGTAATGTATGCTAAATATGAATTAATGCAAAATATAGAACCAGTTAATTTAGGGGGAGGAATGAATGAATCATTTGATTCACCTGAAAAAATGGTTTTAAAAGAAGTACCAACGAGATTAGAAGCCGGTACTCCTAATATTGCGGGTGTAATTGGTTTAGGTGAAGCCATAAAATATTTAAATAAAATAGGGATGGAAAATATTGAAAAATATGAGAAGAATTTAAGAAATTATTTTATTGAAAAATTAGTATCTATTCCGCATATTGATATTTTAAATTTAGAATCAGATTCTGGTATAGTAGCCTTTAATGTTGATGGTATATTTGCTGAAGATGTGGCTTATTATTTAAATAAATATAATATTTGTGTAAGAGCGGGTAATCATTGTGCTAAGTTAACTAAAGATATTTTAGGGGTTACTAATTCTATTAGAGTTAGTTTATATTTCTATAATACAGAAAGTGAAATAGATAATTTAATTGAACTTTTAAAAGACAAAGATAAAATTATGAAGGAAATGATATAAGAGGGTAAATACCTCTTTTTTTGGTGTCTATTGACTAAACAATAAAAAAATGGTAAGATAAGCACTAAAAAGAAGGGGATTTTATGCAAGATGTAGTGAATAAAGAGTGGATTAACGAAGAGAGAGTTAAATATTTTAATATACTTGAATTTCTTTCTAAAATAAAACTTAGTGATAGTGTTTTATTTCATATGGAAGAAACTGGTATAAGCTTTGAGAAATATCTTAAAACATTATTTAGTTACTGCAACGAAGATGATTATTCAATCATCTTATATTTACTAGATTTAACTAGTAAAGAATTAAGACAATCATCTCTTTTAGAAAATAAAGCTTCTCATGATACATATGCAATAGATGATAATTTATTTTTTGATAAATTATCTATTAGTCATGAAAGAATTAAAGATATTCATCGTTTTGTTTGCGAAAAAGGCAATATTAACGTAACAAACCCTGGTGAATATCGTAAAAAATTAGTTAATGTTGGTGCTAGTTTTCAAGATGGTTATCAAGTTTATTGGTATGCTCCAGAAGCCCAAGATGTAAAAGCTTTTATGAGTGATTATATTAATTTTTATAAATATAGTAGTATTGCCGATATTTATAATAACCCTTTCTTAAAAAGTGCTCTTGCTCATTTGTTGTTTGTTCGTATTCACCCTTTTGAAGATGGTAATGGAAGAACAGCTCGTATTATTCAAAATATAGCTTTTACCAGTAGAATAAATAAAATATATGATGCTAATTTAAGAGTATCTCCACTTAATATTTCGCAAAATATAGCTCTTAATAAATATAGTTATGTTGATATCATTAATCGTATACATTTTAATTTAGATGATGATAATAATGATATGCTAAATAAATGGTTTAATTTTATATTAAATATGTATGATGAACAATTATATTATCAAGAAACGCAAATACCTAAATATGAACAAGCATTTAAACAATTACAAAAAATGAGTGATTCAGAAGATATAGCAGGCGTTGCTCGTAAATTTAAATTAGATAAATTAAAGAGAATCCAATAATTTTATTGACATTTTAACTAAATTAATTTAACTTTATTATGTTAGGAGATTAATAATGGATAAAGAAATAGGAAGAGAAATAATTTTAGAACATTTTCAACATCCTTTAAATAAAGAAGAAATACATGATGATAGATATATTAAAATAAATTCAAGAAATCCTAATTGTATTGATAATTTAGATATAGCTATATTAATTGAAGATAGTACTATTAAAGATATAAAGTTTATGGGAGAAGCTTGTGCTATATCAACATCATCAACATCAATTATGATTAAAAATTTAATTGGTAAAAGTGTAAAAGAAGCAATTAATTATATTAATAATTTTTATCATATGGTAAATGAAGAAGAATATGATGAAAAAGTGTTAAATGAAGCATTATGTTTTCAAGATATATATAAACAAAATAATCGTAAATCTTGTGCTCTTTTACCTTACAGAGGTATTTTAAAAGTTTTAGAGGAATATGAAAGCAAATAAATTAACAGTAATTTTAATTATAATAATTATTATTTTATTAGGGATAATTATCTTAGAAAGAATAGATTTTAAAGGAAAAGACAATATAAATGAAGATGATAGTATTGCATTAGTAGATAATATTAAATTACCATATGTAAGTATTTATTTAGATAGTAATGGTGATGCTTATTTAGTACCTATTAATGAAAATGAAATAGAAAAGATTAATGGTGGTACTAATTTAAAAGAAAGATTAACTACTTTATATAATAGAGCTTTTTACTATGATATTTATGTTAATAATTATAAAATAAAAGGTTTTAGAGTAAGACTAGATAGTAATATAAAGAAAATAAGTAAGATAGATACTAGTGATAATACTTATATTATTTTCTTAAAAGAGAATAACACTATAGGAATATTTAATTATAGTGAATATCATAATTTACTTTATACTAAAGTTATAGATAATTATTTAGATTTAAAAGATATTTTAGATATTATAGATAATAAAATTGTTTATTTAGATGGAAGTAAATCGGAATTAAAATTAGAAGATGCTAGTAACAATTAATCTACTTTTTTAAGTAGATTTTTATATGTATGTTTGTTATAATATAAAACTTAGAAAGAAGAACATTATATGGAAAAATTATCTCCAACTGAATTAGAAGACATATTTATAAGATGGCTTGATTTAGGTCAAACTATATTAGATATTTATAGTGATCTATCAGCCCTAGAACCCTATAAAAATATTCCAAACATTGGTTATCAAGAAAAACTATATATTTTAAATAATTTAATCAAAGAAGAAGATGATATATTAGAAACTTTATGTGCAAATAAAAGTAATGTATTATCTATTATAGCAACATTATATAGGAATACTGGGCTTGGTTTAAATGAATTTGGAGAAGATTTAGAATTAACACTAGATAATGATGATGAATTTTTAATCTATAGAAGAATGTATAATAAAATTAGTTTTTTTGTTACAAGTATTGAATTTTTAAATAAAAAGAAAAATGCAAAAAGATTTTTAAAAGATATTGGGCTTTCTTTAAAAACGGTTGCTTTTAATGCTTTATATTTAGATTATATTAATGCATTTTTAACATTAAGCTCTTCTTCTAAAGTTTATTTAGAAACTGAATATAAAAATATTGTCACTAATACAGAATATTTTAGCATTTATTTATATCCTGCTTTAGAAAAAAGATATATTAGTAATAACTTTACTATGCCAATTTCTATTGATTTAACTGGTGGGGTTATTTCAGATATTGTTGGTTTATCAGAAAGACAATTAGAAGATTTAAAAGTAACTTTAGTAGATGAAATAGATGATGATTTAGATTTATTTATGGATGATGGCATCTTAAATAAATTTAATAGAGAAATACTCCAAAGAACTTTATTATTATTTAAAAGGGATGAAGATATAGAAATTGAAGAACAATTTGCAAGAGAACATTTACAAGCTTTAGAAAAGCATAAAGAAGATAAAAAATTAATAAGAAGTGTTAGATTAGTAAAATAAAATATTAAGAAAAGTTACAAATTTACAATGTGTATAATAAATGTAAATTTTGCTTGTAATATCTTGTATTGTGGTTTAATATATAGAATATAAAAAAAGGAGAGCGAATATGGAAAAAAACAATTCAGAAGTTAATTTAAATTGTTCAGCTTATGATTATTTGTTAGAAAATAATAAAAAATATATGGATTATACTGCAATTACTTTTGAGAATCGAAAGATTACTTATGAAGAGATGCACGATAGAATTGAAAAATATGCAAGATTACTATATAAAAAAGGAATAAGAAAAAATGATGTAATAGGTGTATGTGTAGTTAATACACCAGAGTCATTATATTTAATGTATGCATTATCTGCTATCGGAGCTAGAGTTGTAGGCTTTAGTTTATTTGATACTAAAGATAAAGTAAAAAAAGATATAGAATTAACTAGACCAAAAATGATTATTACTGTTGATATGATGTATGGTAATTTTAAAGATTTTGAAAAGTCACTAAATTTTGCTACTATGTTGTATTCGCCTATGTCTTCAAGTGAAAATAAAAAATTAAAAACTTTGTATAAGTTAATGCAAATAACTAAAGGAAACTTTAAATTATCACCAAATAGTAATTTAGAACATTTATTAAAAGAAAAAGTATTAGAAGATTATGAAAAATCTAATTATACTATAGATGAAATTACCGATATTATGTTTACTGGAGGTTCTACTGGAGTACATAAAGGAGTGGATTTATCTGCAAATGGTTTGAATTATGTTGTTGAAGGAATGAATTCATTATTTAAAGCAGAACCGGGTATGATTCATTTAGGCAATATTCCATTTGGACATATGGTTTTTGGCCGTATGGTTATGCATTTTGCTTTATGCAATAATATGGAATTTGCTTTAACTCTAAAAGCTATGCCAGAAGATTTTTACAATGAACTAGTAAGAACTCAAGCAAATGCAGCAGTTGGTGGACCAATACATTGGGTTTCATTAATTGAAGAAGTTAATGGAAAATTCCAACCTAAGAGTACATTAAAAGCTAATTCTTTAACAAATTTACAATATGCTACTTCTGGTGGTGAAGCTAAAAAAATTACTACAGATCAAGCGATTAATAATGCTTTAAGATTTTGCGGTAGTGATGCTATATTGGGAGATGGTTTAGGCTCTACAGAAACTTGGGCAACTATTATCGCTAATAATGGTCGAAAAAATACAGTTGGTACATTAGGAAATGCTATACCTACAGTTCAAGTAAAATTAATTAATCCAGAAACAGGAGAGACTGTAAAAAAAGGAGAAAAAGGACTTTTGTATGTATCTGGACCACAAGTAATGTTAGGCTATCATGATAATTATGAAGAAAATCAAAAAGTTTTCTCATATGATGAAAATGGAGTAAAATGGTTTAATACTGGTGATTATCTAATTGAATTAGAGTCTGGGGAATATAAATATGTTGGAAGACAAAAAAGAAATTTCGTATCTGGTGTAGATAATATTTATCCAGAACAATTAGAATCATTATTAGTTACTTTACCAGAAGTTAGAGAAGCAGTAATAACTGCTATATCTGATGAAATGCGACAATATATACCTAGTTATCATATTTCTTTATATGATACAAATATTGATTACGAATTATTTGAAAAAAAATTAGAAAAATTAGTATTGACTAGATTAGGAGAAAGTTGGTTACCAGGAAAAATTGAATATTTTGATGAACCATTAAAGAGAATGGCTAATACTAAAGTAGATATTTCGTATTACTCAAATAGAGATAAAGAGTCAAAACAAAAGAGTCTAAATTTAGAAAAGTAAAATATAGGACTTAGTTCTATATTTTTTTATTAAAAAAAATATGATATACTTGAATAGTAAAGATATTATAGTAAAAATAGAATTTTGGAGGATAAATATGGATATAGGAGTTTATTTTTCTTCTAGTGCTTTAATTATTTTATCAATCTTTGCATTAAGATATTATTTGAAACCAAGAATTAAAAATATTGAAACGGAAATTTATAGTAAATTATTAATTGTTACAATTATTGGTTTAGGTTTAGAAATTTTAACTTGTGTTTGGTTTAAAATGGGCGTTAATATAGATGATTATGTTTATAAATTTTTTTCAAAATTGACAATTTCATATTATTTTGTTTGGAGTGCTCTTTTTTACAATTATCTTTCTGCATTATGTAAATATAGTAAAAAAAGGCAAAAAATATTTAATATTATTTTTATATTAATATATATTGTATTGTTATGTTTACCAATTGATTTTTCAAAGGCAAATAATACTATTACTCCAATAGGATTAATGGTAAATGTTGTCTATGCTTTATGTTTTATTTTTACAATTTTAGATATATATTTATGTATAAGGAATCACAAACGTTTAATTACTTCTAAGTTAACACCATTGTATGCATTATTGATTTTAGGAAGTTTGGATTTTATATTAGGGGTAGTTTCTCCGCAATTATTTTTGATTGGATATGTTTTTGCACTAATAATTATTATTATGTTCTTTACAATAGAGAACCCGGATGTTAAAATGATTGAACAATTAAATATTGCTAGAGAACAAGCAGAAAAAGCTAATAATGCTAAAACTGATTTTCTATCCAATATGTCTCATGAAATAAGAACACCACTTAATGCAATTGATGGTTTTAGTCAACTTATATTAGAGGAAAATAATATAGATGTCATTAAAGATGAAGCTAGAGATATAATGGCTGCATCCCAAAACTTATTAGAAATAGTTAATGGTATCTTAGATATATCTAAAATTGAAGCTAATAAATTAGAAATAGTAAAAGTAGAATATGAACCAAGAAAAATATTTGATGAGTTAGTTAAATTAACTAAAGCAAGAATTGGGGAAAAGCCTTTAGAATTCCGTGTTAATATTGCTGAAGATTTACCAACGTATTTAAATGGTGATTATGTAAGAGTTAAACAAGTTATTTTAAATCTTTTAACTAATGCCGTTAAGTATACTAAAGAAGGTTTTATAGAGCTTAATGTTAGTACAGTTAAAAAAGATAATGTTTGTAGATTAATAGTTAGTGTCAAAGATAGTGGTATTGGTATTAAGAAGGATAATATAGATAAATTATTTAGTAAATTTGAAAGATTTGATTTAGAAAAGAATATGACAATTGAAGGAACAGGTTTAGGTCTTGCAATAACAAAAAAATTACTTGATTTAATGCATGGCAAGATAGTTGTCGATTCCGTTTATGGAAAAGGCTCTAATTTTACTGTTTCAATAGATCAAAAAATTGTCAATAAAGTTTCTACTGCTAAAGTAGTTGAGGAAGAAAAGCCCAAAATATCTATAAAAGGTAAAAAAGTATTAATTGTTGATGATAACTTAATTAATTTAAAAGTAGCAGGTAGATTACTTTCAACTTATAAAATTACAACTGAGGAAGTATCTAGTGGATTTGAGTGTATTAATAAAATTGAAGAAGGTAATAAATACGATTTAATTCTAATGGATGATATGATGCCTAAATTAAGTGGAGTAGAAACATTTAAGAAGTTACAAGAAATAGAGGGCTTTAATACACCAGTTATTGCCCTTACTGCTAATGCTATTGCCGGGATGAAAGAAAATTATTTAAAACAAGGATTTAACGATTATATTTCTAAACCAATTGATAAAAAAGAATTAGAAAGAGTCTTAAATACATATTTAAAATAAGAAAAATGTGTTATAATTTTTATAGTAAGGAGTGGTTATATGAGAGATGTAAGTATATTAACGGATAATGGGGTTGATTTAGAATACGCAGTTAGTTTACTTGGCGATTTAGCATTTTATGATGAAACATTAGAGACTTTTCTTGAGGAAAATAAAACTAGAGTACCAAATATTGAAAAGTATAAAAATGAACAAAATATGGAAGATTACGCTATATTAGTTCATGCTTTAAAAAGTGATTCTAAATATTTAGGCTTTATGAGTTTAGTTGATATTGCTTATGCTCATGAACTTGCTAGTAAAGCTAATAATATTGATGAAGTAAACAGTACATATGATAAGTTAGTTAAAGAGATAGATAAATATACTAAACTAGCACAAAAATATTTAGGTATAGGAGAATAAGATGAAGAAAATTTTAGTAGCAGATGATTCAAAGATAATAAGTAATATTATTGAAAGAGCATTTAAAGATGAATATGAAGTTTTAACAGCAGTTAATGGCAGAGAAGCTATAGATATTATTAAAAATAATGTTGATGACTCAATTATAGGTATGTTTTTAGATTTAAATATGCCAGAAGTTGATGGTTTTACAGTTTTAGATTACTTTAAAGAAAATAATTTATTTAAAAGAATACCAGTATGTATAATTACAGGTGACGTCCAAAAAGAAAGAATAGATAGAGCTTTTAATTATAATATATTAGATGTCTTAGCTAAACCTTTTACTTTTGAAAGAGTAAGAGAAGAAGTTGAAAAAATAATTAGTTTAAGTCAAATGTAGTTGTTAAAGATAATAGAAAATATTATCTTTTTAATTGGTTAAAAAAGAACTAGAATTTTCACTAGTTCTTTTAATTATTGTTATTAGTATCTGTATTTGTATTACCAGTATCAGGTGTATTGTTATCACCCTCAGTTTCATTATCAGTATTACCACCAACTATGTCACCAATATTACTATCAATAGTAGCGGTACTAATTGTAAGACCAGAACTCATATTTTGTTTAAATATTGAGTAAGCAGATTTAACTATAAATGTATAAGCACCACCACTTGGAACAACATAACTAAATGTATTACCACTTGTATATCCTAAATAAGTTTCTGTATCACCATTTTTAAGATATACTTCATAACCAACACTACCTATTTTAGAATTATTATAATCAAGTCGCTTATTATAATACATATCAGCATAATCACCATAATAAGTATTAAAATGAGTTCTTAAATAACTTGGATCAATTGCTGATGGAGTACTTATTGGATCCCATTTAATAGTTATTGTATTACCTTCATAAGAATAACTACCATTAGTTGGATTATCTAGAGTATCATATCTTTTTGATACTTCTGTAGGTTCTGTACCTGCAACAAAGTATTCTTCTAAACACATATCCTCAGCAGAAGTATTTGGTGTATAAGCACTACATAATGCTGGTGGGAATGTTTCTTTTTCAACATTTACTTTAACTACAGATTTTGGCACTGAGAATTGTTGATTCTTTTTATGAATTTTTGTTGCTAAAGCATTCATTATTGTTCTTCTGGCATTACCACCACTTGTACTAGTTAAATAGTGACCAGTAGTTGCTGCATCTGTTTCAATTTGTTTATATCCATACCATAGAGAAATTGAATAACTAGGTGAGTAACTAACAATCCATACATCCATAATTGAACCAGCTTTTAAATTATAGGCTTTTCTAGTATCACCATCAAGATTATTTGTACCAGTTTTACCAGCAACTGTTGTACCAGAAGGACCTCTTCCACCATAAGCACCAGTTAAGATATTATTAATCATATAAGCTGTAGATTCTTCTAAAACTTTTTCTTTAACATAACTATGTAAATGTTCTTTACCAGTTTCATTATTGATAACTTTTGTATAAGCATAAGGCTTAATGTAATAACCACCACGACCAAATGTTGCATAAGCTGCAGATGATTGTAATGGAGATATACCATTTGGTAAACCACCAATTGAGAAAGATTCAAATAACTCTGGACCATAATCAATACCAACACTATGGACAAAGTTTTCAATTAAACTCTTATCAAGTTTATAAACAGCTCTAAAAGCAAGTAAAGCAGGAATGTTTCTAGAATCTTCTAGAGCATAACGCATCGTAATTAAATGTTTATAACTATTATCATAATTATGTATTGTTTGACCATTAGAATATGTCGTTGCTTCATCTATAAACATAGCATAAGTACTTTGACTAATATGTTCAATATACATTGCATAATCAAATATTGGTTTAGCAGTAGATCCTGGTTGTTTAACCATATCAGTAGCCAAATTTGTTCCCTTAGCAACATAACCTCTTCCACCTGATAGGGCAGTAATTGAACCATCTTCAACTGATGTAACTGCAATACCTTCTTCAATTGCTTCATTTGGAAATTTATATAATTCGCCATCTTCAACTTGGGCTAAAACTTTTTGAACTTCTTGATCAAAAGTTGTATAAATTGATAAGGATACTTGACTAGGATTTATTCCTAATTCTTCACTAACTTCATCTAATACATAATCAATAAATGCTTGTTCACTACCAACACTAGTATTAGTTTTAGCATGATCTATTAATAAAGATGTAATAGGAATTTTTAAAGCATCTTCTTTTTCTTTTTCTGTAATATATCCATGTCTAACCATTAAATTTAAAACAGTCTTTTGTCTATCTCTAGCTTTTTCTGGATGTCTATAAGGATTATAAGCATCAGGGTTATTAAACATACCAATTATTAATGATGCTTCTGGTAAAGATAATTCTTTAGCCGATTTACCAAAGTAATATAGACTAGCTTGTTCAACACCAATGATACCAGCATAATTTAGAGCACCATCACTTGCTAACCATTGAGAATTTAAATAAAATTCAATAATTTCTTCTTTCGTATAATTAGCTTCTAGTTTAAATATTGACATATAGATATCTTTAAATTTTCTAACTATACCTTTTATACCTTCGGTTTCTGCTTTAGTACCACCATTGTAAGTATTTTTAATAACTTGCATGGAAATAGTTGAAGCACCACCAGAATCTTTTTTACCTAAGAATTGACCGATTGAAGCTTTAATAAATCTAAATAAATCGACACCATTATGTTGGAAAAATCTTGAGTCTTCAGTAGCAATTAATGCATCAATCATAACATCTGGTATTTCTTCATAAGTAAGAACAGTACTATTTGATTCACCAACTCTAGCAAATTCATTACCAAACTTATCATATAAAATAGTTGGTTCTTTTTGATATAATTTTTGCTTCTCAAAGTTAGGAGAAGTTATAACTATATATAAGGCAAATATTATGAATATACCAACAATACCAATTGCACCACATAGAATAACTGATAATATAGTTTTCCATAATGTTCTTTCTTCTTTTGGTTTTGACGTCTTTTTAACTACCTTTTCCTTTTTAGGTAATTTTTCTTTCAATTTAATTTTTTTCATTTATAAATCCTCCTATAACATTAACATATTTAAGATAATCTAATCCTTTATTATAATTATATTCTAATTCATAACCATTTTGTTTTATATATTCATAAGGAATACTTTTTCTGGTGTTTTCATCAATATAACTAATAAAATCAGGCCCATTTAATAAATAGATTAAACCATTTATTCTAATGATTAAAAAAACTATTCCCCCATGTCTAATAACATTTCTAATATGTTTAATTTGATGTGCATGGACATTACTTAAAGGAAAAGATGTTCTTGACTCGGTATTTTTAGCATCAAATTCTATATATTTTCCTTTATATAATCCATTATAATCTAAGGTTGATTGAGTAGCAAAATATGCTTTTTCAATTGTTTGTTTATTATTATCATAATTTACTTTAACTACTCCAATAGGAGTAGGTTTCTTATAAATTAACGCTATATCTTTTTCTAAGTAATATTCATTAGCTTCATTGATAATAGCTTCTAAATCCATCCCTCTATTAGCATAATTAATAGTCTTATGATATTCTTTATTTATTTTGTTAGGATAATTCACATATTTCACCTATTCAATATTATATCATATTTTAGTTATTTATAAAGAAATTATCAGTTAAAATAAGTGAAAGTGTCAACTGAAAAATGCTTACTTTACAAAGTAAGCATAATATTCATCAAATGTTATATTGTTTTCATATATATAAGTAGCAGCTTCCTTGCCAACATAACGGAAATGCCAAGATTCAAAAGAGTAGCCAGTAATATCTTCTTTATCCTTAGGATATCTTTGAATAAAACCATATTTATGGGCATTTTCCATTAACCATTTATAAGAATCAGTTCCCTCAAAATCTTTAGATGAATAACCTTTTTCAAATATGTCAATAGAATATCCTGTTTGGTGTTCAGAATATCCCGGTCTTGCTGCATATTTATCAGCATATTCTGTTCCTTGTTTTTTATAACTATTATAAACACTTTCTTGATGAGGATAATCTCTATAAGATGAATTAATTATTAAATAATATCCCTCATCATTTGCAGATTTCCATAAATTTAAAAAGGCATTATAAGTATCTTCTGTAATCTTTTGACTACCTAAATCACCATAAGAGTAGTTAAGAGAAATAGTAACTAAATTTTCTGGTTCATAATCCGTATTTAAATAATAATATTTGTTGACTAACATTAATTCTTTTTTAGAAATATCAGCTTCCATTGGATCAGTATAATATTCTTTATTAGTATTCGTGTTAACTTTTTCTACAATACTTCTTAAAGGTTTATCTTTATTTTCATTATAATAATCTAGGTAAGTATAAAATTTATCATATATAAAATATTTTTCTTTAGCTAAATTGACATATACTAAATCTTTTTCTCCGTTTAAAATATAATCTAACTCTTTATTCTTATATTTTTCCTCTAAAACTTTAGCTTCATTAGTACTATATCCTTTATTAATTAATTTATATTCATAAGTTTTTTCATAATTTTTTTGTTTAACTATTTTTATTGTTGAGAAAATACCAATGAAGAGAAAAATAATAACAACTAAACCAATAAAACCTATTTTTTTAACATTACTTTTTAATTTTAATCTTTTCAAATAAAAGCCCTCCTTATTGTTAATATAATTTTAACATAATTAAGGAATTTATGCATTAATTTTAAAGATATAAAAAAACTTGCCTAAATAAGACAAGTTTAGTATTCAAATGGTGTTTCCGAAGCGATTCGAACGCTTGACCGATCGCTTAGAAGGCGATTGCTCTATCCAGCTGAGCTACGGAAACATCTGGAACAATTTAAATTATATAACAATTTATTTATTATTTCAACCAAAAATAGCTTAAAGATTAAGCTATTTAAATAAAAAATGCATCAATTAACATATTATCTACATAAAATATAGTTTCATAAATATCATAAGTGTCGCGAATAGAGAGAGCAATCGAATATTTAACTTCTTCAATAATACTATTATCATCTAAATTTAAAACTTGATTATTAAAACTAAGATTAATTGAATTTTCTAATATTTCATAATCGAGAAGTTCAGCTGATGCAGTTAAGTAACTTACTAAATTAGTTTGATAAGTGGGAGATGATTTTAACTTTTCAATGATAACTTCAACTTTTTCTTTTGGGGTATTTGTAATGGTAGTAACTGGGGTATAGTAAAGATAATTGTTGAGTTTACTAACATAATAAGTAGTTATTTTACTAACATTTTTCATACTTTCTAGTTCATAAACTTTATTAATTCCATAAGATCTATCTAAAGTATTAGGAAGTGTTTTATGACTATGAGGTAGTTCTTTTAACACATCACCCTCAACAAAAATCATTATTTTCTTAACTTCTTTTATCTCTGTTAAAGAATAAACTAAAGCTTCGATTAACTTTTCTTCATTTTCACTACTTACATTTAATAATTCTTTAGAAAAATTAACTTTTAAAAGGCCATCATTTAAATCTTTAGAGAGTAATTTCGTATTTTCAGGAATAACTTTTTTAAAATTATTAGGTATATAACTAGAATTACTATTAATTGTTAAATTATTAATAACTTCATCGATCAAAGAATTTATATCACTACCTTTTTTTATTACTTCAAATCTAGATACATAATTATTATTGTCAATTAAATAAATAGGAATAGTTTCTGGAGTAGTATAAGTAAGAGTAGTATTAATTTTATATTCATTTTTACTTGGAAATAAATAGATTAAAAATAGAAATAAAAAAGAAAGAGCCACGATTAAAATTTTTTTACAGGCAAATCTTTTAAGCATATAATCACCTTAATTAATTATATTTTAGTAAAATTATTCTCATACCAAAAAAAGAAATGGCTGGCATTTCTTCATCTATATAGTTAATTCACCTAATTTTAATAATTCTACAACAGCTTGTGCTCGGCTTTTGACCCCTAATTTTTGCATTGTATTAGAAATATGATTTCTCACAGTTTTTTCACTGATACCTAGAAATTTAGCAATGTCTTTAGTAGTTTTATTTAAAACAAGTAATTCAAAAACTTCTTGTTCACGAGCCGTTAATATTCCTTTAGTCATTTTACCTTCCTTTCAACACTTCATTGTATTTTATGAGTGATTAGATTTTTTTGCTATTGCATATGTCTATTTCTTTGTGAATCATCTTGAAAGTTTTTTCAAGATAAAACCCCACATTTTTAATGCGAGGTTTATCTACAAATAAAATTGACTAATAAATTTTAAGCTAAATCTTGATTTTTTTTAACGTTTTTATAAGTCGTTGTTGTAAAAGAGGTCTTGCAAATTTTTCTTCTAATGTTAGAACACTATCTTTGTATCTATTATATGCTTGATCATAATTTCCTAGTTCAATTTGTTCAACACAATAATTAACTATATTATCATAAATATATCCATAAATAATATCTGATTTTTCTTCTTTATTTATAGATTCTACAATTATTGGAGCGATTTGATAATAGTGTTCTATATCTTCTAGTGATACAAAGTTATCTCTAAACCATCTTAATACTCTTAATTCATAACAATTATCATCAAATTGCTCTTGAAAATATTGCATACAAGCTGAAGTTAAATAACATCCACCAGAACCTGAACTAGTATCACTTTTATCTGGACCATGTGTTGTAGAACTCCATGATCCTTTATCATAATTTACATTAATATGCGCTGCGTCGTGTGGTGCATCAACATTTCCACCATAAAAACTAATATGATCATTTCCGTTTTTATCCGTATTTACCTTGATAGTTACCCCTTTATCATTAACATAATTTCCGTATTTATCTCTATCTGCCATTATTAACACCTCCCATTTTAATTTCTGACATTCTTAAAGACATAATTGCCTCTAACCATTGTAAAGACCATTCTGCGAAATAAGATTTTAAAGCTTTTGTTTCAGTATCCAAGTCTATCAAATCAAACTTAATATTTTGCAATTTTTGTTCATCTATAGAAACTAAGTTTTCGTTATTTACATATATTGCTAAAATTTCATTAATTTCAACTAATACTTTTTCAAAATCTTCTTTTTTTTCTTTATAAATATCCAGTTTGGTCGCACCAGTTACATAAAATATTAAATTCTTAAAGGCATAGTCTATATTTTCTTTGCTCGGATTTCCCACATTAAAATTTTCCTTCATTACAAAACTCCTTTCTTAAATAATATTATATATTAAAAATAGTATATTTACCAACTTAAAATATTACTTTATAGTAAGAATAAACAATATTAAAATGAAATTTGGTTAAAATAATGTAATAAAAACCATTTATTATAAAGGAATAAGGATATGTAAAAATCCTTTTTTTCTTTATTTACAAAAGTTTAATAGTAAATTATAATTTATATTGAGAGGTGTTTTTATATGAAAATTTTATCTGTAAATGCTGGTAGTTCATCATTAAAATTTACATTAATTGAACTACCTAGTAGAGAAGTATTAATTAGTGGTTTATTTGAAAAAATAGGTATGGAAGGTAGTTGTTATACTATTAAATATAATGGAGAAAAAACTACAAAAGAAGCATCCCTTCCAGATCATTCAGTTGCAGTTACCAAACTAATGGATGAATTAATCGAAAATAAAGTTATTAATTCACTTGAAGAAATAGATGGTGTTGGTCATCGTATTTTACATGGTGGTGATGAATTTACTGAATCAATTTTATTAAATGAAGATATTTTAAAAAGAATTGAAAAGTATAATGAATTAGGTCCACTTCATAATCCTGCTAATATAATGGGAGTAAGAGCATTTATGAAAGTACTTCCTAATGTTAAAAATGTCGGTGTTTTTGATACAACTTTCCATCAAACAATGAAAGAAACTGAATACTTATATCCAGTTCCTTATGAATGGTATGAAAAATATGGTATTAGAAAATATGGTTTCCATGGAACAAGTCATCGTTTTATTTATAAAACTATTTCTGAATATTTAAAAAGAGATGATTTAAAAGTTATATCTTGCCATATTGGTAATGGTGGTAGTTTATGTGCAATAGATTCTGGTAGAGTTGTCGATACATCAATGGGCTTTACACCACTTGCTGGTATCATGATGGGAACTCGTTCTGGTGATATTGATCCATCAATTATTCCATTTATCATGAAAAAAACTGGTAAGACTGCTGATGAGATAATCAATGATTTAAATAAAAAGAGTGGTCTACTTGGTGTCAGTGGTATTTCAAGTGATAATCGTGATATAGAAGAAGCTTGTGAACAAGGTAATGAAAGAGCAATTTTAGCAAATAAAATGTATGCTCAAAAGATTGCTAATTATATAGCTATGTATAACAATTTACTTAATGGAGCAGATGTTATAACTTTAACTGCTGGTCTAGGTGAAAATTCTAAGGGTATGCGTAAAATGATATGTGAACGCATTGCTAGTCTAGGAGTTAAGATAGATGATGCTAAAAATGATTTTAGAGGAGAATTTAGATTAATAACTAAAGATGATTCTAAAATACCAGTTTATGTTATACCTACTAATGAAGAATTAATGATTGCTCTTGATACTATGGAACTTATTAGTTAGTGGGTGATTATTATAATTAATAAACAATTATTAAATAAAATATATAGAGAAATAAAAAAACATGATGAGATAGTTATAGCAAGACACGTAGGACCTGATCCTGATGCTGTTGCAAGTCAACTTGCCTTAAGAGATTCAATTAGGTTAACTTTCCCTAAAAAACAAGTATATGCTGTCGGTTTAAGTGTTAGTAGATTTAAACCTTATGGTAACCTTGATAAAGTAAACTTTCAAAATTTAAATAAACCATTATTAATTGTAGTAGATGTTCCTAATATGCATAGAATAGATGGCATAGAAGGCCTAGATTATAGTGGTATTATTAAAATTGATCATCATCCTAAAGAAGATATTAAAGCTTATGTTGAGTGGGTAGATATAAATAAATCTAGTGCATCGCAAATGGTAGCCGAATTAATTTTAGATACAAAATTGAAATTAGATAAAAAAGTAGCAGAAAATTTATTCTTAGGTATTGTTGCTGATAGTGAAAGATTTTCTCTAAAGAATACTACTTTAGAAACGTTTGATACAGTTAAAAGATTAATTGCGGAAAGTAATATAGACTTTACATCCCTTTATGATATCTTATATACAAGACCATTTAATGAACATAAGTTTATTGCGTATATTACTAATAATTTAGAAATAGATGAAAATAAATTAGGAGTTATTAAAATTAGTGATGCTACTTTAAGAGAATATAATGTTGATGCTTCAACTCCATCAAATATTATTAATAGTTATAATTTTATAGATGAAATGTTAGTGTGGATATTTGTCACAGAAGATGTTAAAAATAATCAATATAAAATAAGTATTAGAAGTAGAGGGCCAATTATTAATGAGATAGCTAGTCATTATAATGGTGGAGGTCATAAATTTGCCAGTGGTGCTAAGCTTACAAATATGGAAGATGTTGATAAACTTATTAAAGATTTAAGTATAGCTTGCAGAGAATATGAAAATCGTTAGTTATAAAAAGAAAAAAAGTGATGTTTATGAAATAGTACTATCAAATAATAATAAAATTAATTTATATGATGATACTATTTTAAAATTTGAACTTTTAGTTAATAAAGAAATTAATGATAATAAATTAAAAGAGATACTTAAATTTAATAGTTATATTGAAAGTTATCATATTGCCATTAAATATTTAAATAGTAAACTTAGAACTGAAAAAGAAATTAAAAAGAAATTAAAAGATTTTGACCAAGATATTATTGATTATACTATTGAAAGATTAAAAAAAGAAGGCTATTTAGATCATAATAAATATATTAAAGCTTATATCAATGATGAGGTAAATTTAAAATTAGTTGGGCCAAATAAAATATTATTTGACTTAAAAAAATTAGGATTTAATGAAGTTGATATTTTAAATTATTTAGATGCTTTTGAGAAAACTGTATGGGAAGAAAAAATAAATAAGTATATAGATAAAAAAATAAAGGCTAATCATAATCTATCTGCTAATGTTTTAAAACATAAAATTGAACAAGACTTAATAAACAGAGGATTTAGAAAAGAAGATATTTTAAGCGAAATAGAAAAATTTGAATTTATAGACAATAATAATATATATGAAAAAGAATACATTAAATTAAAAAATAAACTAAGTAAAAAGTATAGTGGAGAAGATTTAGAGTTTAGAATTAAAATGTCTTTAATTAAGAAAGGTTTTACAAATGTTGAATAATTCTCAACATTTTTCTTTTTGTAACTTGACACCGGGGGGGGGTAATATATAATTATCTTATAAAATAGAGGAGAGTTATTTTATGAGAATAATTAACAAAAAATATTTATTGACAATATTATTGGTAGGAGTAATTTTAACCGGCGTCATATTAGCAAAACCAAAGAAAGAAGAAAAGTTAGATGATGTCATATTAAAACAAGAAGTAAATAATAAAACTTTTGCTATGTATATAAAAAATGATGACAAATATGAAGAATATAATGAGGCAAAATTTCCAGAAGGTTATGATTTGAATTTAGAAACCAGTAAGTGTATAGACAATAGTGGACAAGAAATAGAAAATGCGTTGTATGTTCAACAAGGAAAAATAGGAGTAAAAAGTAATAAATCATTTTACTGTTATTTATATTTTGATTTACTAGAAGAAAAAGAATTTGATTATACTGGTAATTATCAAGTATTTATAGCACCAAAGACTGGAGAATACCAAATAGAATTATGGGGAGCTAGTGGTGGTGGAGCTTATTATAGTGTTAATCTTGATACATGTGGAAGTAATAGATGTTGTGAAGGAACTGGTGATTATATTGATGGTGGTAAAGGTGGATATGTAAAAGGGAACATTATATTAAATAAGCATGAAATATTGTATATTTATGTTGGTAGTAGTGGTGGAAATTTTTTAACAGCATCTTGTAGTGTTGGATCAGTAGGTGGATATATTGGTGGTGCAAGTGGTGG